>JAIEIQ010000124.1 GCA_029065305.1 Oscillospiraceae bacterium | reverse complement strand
CGTCCCCAGATCGTAGAACTGCCCGTGCTCCTTGGTGATGCGGAACTTGGGGTTCATCAGCCGCATGGCGGCGATGCGCCCCAGGCAGACCAGGATCTTCGGCTGGAGAATCTGGGTCTGCTGGCGCAGATAGCCGATGCAGGCGTCCTGCTCCACGTTCAGCGGGTCCCGGTTCTGGGGCGGGCGGCACTTGACGATGTTGGTGATATAAACCATGGTCCGGTCCAGGCCGATGATAGCCAGCATGTCGTCCAGCAGCTTCCCGGCTCTCCCCACGAAGGGCTCCCCCTGCTCGTCCTCGTTGGCCCCGGGGCCCTCGCCCACGAACAGGACCTCCGCCTCCGGATTGCCCACGCCGAAGACCACGTTTTTTCTCGTCTGGCCCAGGGCGCACTCCCTGCACTGGAGGCACCGCTCCCGCAGCGCCTCCAGCCGCTCCCGATTCTCTGCCATTTTGCATATCCTCCGTGTTCTCTGGTATATTCCCCCGTACCGGGGGGATGATACGGGATACGGCCCTATCTCTCGTGAAAGGAGCGGCGTCCATGTCCCGTTGGTTCCTGTATTTCCTGGCCTACAGCTTTCTGGGTTACTGTCTGGAGAAGCTCTTCGCCCGCGCCGTCCGCTCTCCGGAGCGGGTGCGCAAGTGCCTTCTTCTGCTGCCCCTGTGTCCGGTCTACGGCCTGGCTATGACGGTCTGCGCCGCCCTCACCGGACCGGCGGACGGACTGCTCTATCTGGCGCTGGTGGGGGGCGCGGTGTCCACAGCGGCGGAGTATCTGGTCCACCTCTTCTACGACCGGGCCTTCGCCGTCCGCTTCTGGGACTACAGCGGCATCCCCGGACATATCGGAGGCCGGATCTGCCCCCAGTTCGCCCTGATCTGGGGCGTTCTGTCTGCCCTGGCCCTCCGCACAATCCAGCCGGTCCTGGCGCAGCTGGCCGGGCGGATCCCTGCCGGGGGGAGCTTCGCCCTCTGGCTGATCTTCGCGGCGGACTGCGTGGTCAGCGGGGCCCTCCTCCTGGAGAAGCGGGACACCCAGCTGCTGGCCCTGGGGCCCGGGCTGGCTCACATATGGGCCTCCAGCCAGTCCAGAACGTCCTGATAGACGTACTGCCGGGCAGTCTCGTTGAGGATCTCGTGGCGCAGGCCGTGGTAGAGCTTGCAGGATACATCCCGCAGCCCCGCCCTCCGGAAGCAGTCCCTGGCCCGCAGAACGCCCCGGCCCATCTCCCCCACCGGGTCCTGGTCCCCGGCGATGAAGAAAACAGGCAGATGCTTGTCCATCCGGTTCATATTGGCCTGTTTGGTGATCATGCCGAGCCCGTCCAGCATATCCCGGAACAGCCCCAGGGTGGCGTCCCCGCCGCAGAGGGGGTCGGCCATGTAGGCGTCCACGTTTTCCTCGTTTTTGGACACCCAGTCAAACCGGGTCCGGTTGGGGGCGAAGGGCCGGTTGTAGGTCCCGAAGGCCAGCGCGTCCGCCCGGGCGCTGAAGGCCGTCCGGCCCAGGCGCCGGATCTCCCGGTCCGCCACCAGCTTTCCCCCGGCGATGGTCAGGGGGGACATATGCCCCGTGCCGCAGAGCACACAGCCCGCCAGGGTCCCCGGATAGCGGATGAGATGGGTCCGGGAGAGGAAGGAGCCCATGGAGTGTCCAAAGAGGAAGTAGGGCTTCCCCGGAAAGACCCGGGCGGCCGTCCGGCGCAGCGTCTCCATGTCGTCCACCGCGCAGCGCCAGCCGTCCCGGTCCCCCAGATAGACCATGGGCCGGTCCGGGATGCGGGACAGGCCGTGGCCCAGGTGGTCATTGGCGACAACCGCAAGGCCGTTTTTACATAGAAACCGGGCGAAGGGCGCGTACCGCCCGCCGTACTCCGCCACGCCGTGGGCGATCTGCACCACGCCCCGGATCTCCCGGCCCAGGGGGGTCCACTGGCTGACGTGGATCAGGGCCCCGCCGCCGCTGGAGGGGAAAAAATACTCTGATTGGATCATGACGCACGCTCCTCTGTCTCATCCGGACTGCCGACTGAAAAATCACTTCCCGTCTATTTTAACACAAAGCCGGGAAAATGGGTAGGCAAAATTTTCTCCCCGGCAGAAAATGTTCTTGCGGCGGCGGGGAAAAGAGGCTATAATGGAGGCAACAGCTGGGGAAGCGCTCCCCGCGCGTTCTGAAAGGAGACACATATGAGCTTTTTTGACGAGTTGACCCAGAAGGCCAGAGTAGTAGCCGCCACCGCCTCGGAGAAGGCGCGGGAGGCCGCCGATTCCGCCAAGATCTCCGCCGCCATCCTCACGGAGAAGCGGGAGCTGGACCGGAACTACCGGGCCATCGGCCAGTGGTACGTGGGCGAGTATCAGGAGGTCCCCGAGGCCATCGCGGACGTGGTGGCGGCTGTGAAGGCGTCCCAGGAGAAGATCGAGCAGCTCCAGGCCAGCCGGGAGAAGGCGGAGAACGAGGAGGCCTCCATGGAGACGGAGGCGGTGGCCGGTGTGGTCTGCCCGGTGTGCGGGAAGATCAGCGACTCCAAATTCTGCCCCCACTGCGGCGCGCCCCTGGAGAAGAAGGAGCCCGCCGGCGAGCCGGCGGAGGAGGCCGGGGAGTAAACCCGGAATCCATAGAGAAGCCCCCCCCCGCGGGGGGGGGGGGGGGCTGTTGGGGGCCCCCCCCGGGGGCCTAATATAAAAATAGAAGATCCAGGGCAACACCCGAAACACACGCCGCACCCACCGACAAACACCCC
>JAIEIQ010000123.1 GCA_029065305.1 Oscillospiraceae bacterium | reverse complement strand
GACCTCCCCCCTGGCCTTCACCGGCAACAAGTTTGAGTTCCGGATGCTGGGCTCCAGCCAGTCCATCTCCGGGCCCAACATCGCCCTGAACACCATCATGGCCGAACAGCTCAGCCAGTTTGCCGACGAGCTGGAGGGCGCGGAGGATTTCACTGCCGCCCTCCACGACCTCATCCGGCGGACCCTCACCAGCCACCAGCGGATCATCTTCAACGGCAACGGCTACGAGGATGCCTGGGTGGAGGAGGCGGCGCGCCGGGGGCTGAGCAACCTGACCTGCACCGCAGACGCCCTGGAGACCTACATCCAGCCCAAGCACATCGAGCTCTTCCAGAAGCACGGCGTGTTCACCGAGGAGGAGCTCCGGGCCCGGAATGAAATCCACCTGATGAACTACTGCGAGGTGGTGGGCATCGAGGCCCGGACCATGATCGACATGGTAAAGCGGGATATCTTCCCCGCCGTCAGCGCCTTCTCCGGAGAGGTGGCGAAAAATCTGGGCCTCAAGCGCTCCGCGCTGCCGGACCTGGACTGCTCCGCGGAGGAGAAGCTCCTGCGCCGGCTCAGCAGCCTCACCGGGGAGATGATGCGGCAGCTGGAGGCTCTGGAGGAGGCCGTCGCCGCCCCCAGGGGGAAGGACGCCTATGAGGCGGCCCACTACTGCAAGTACACGGTATTCGCTGTGATGGACGCCCTGCGGGCGGCGGTGGACGCGCTGGAGACGATCACCTCCGCCGCCTACTGGCCCTATCCGTCCTATACGGATCTGCTGTTTTCCATCAAATAAAGCGCCGCGCAGAAACCGGAGGGCCCACGCCCTCCGGTCTTTTACTCGTATTTCCGCCCCACCACATAGATAGGCACGAACATCCCCTCCAGGGTGGCCGTCAGCCCGGCCAGCAGCGTCACAATATGCACCACCATCCACGGGGCCTCCAGCCACTCCAGCGCCAGCCACAGGGCCAGATACACCGGCACCCACCCCGCCAGAACCGCGCAGGACCAGATCCGCAGGGCGTTGAGGATGTGGGGCCAGTTGTTGTTGTTGAACCGCACCCCCGGCACGTTGAGCCGAAAGGCCCCGTCGCTGACAAAGTTGAGCCGGTACTGGTCGTAGAACACCGGCAGCTTCTCCACGCTGAAAAAGGCGTAGTACACCCCGAAAAACAGCCCAAAGAAGGGGACCAGCCAGAGCATCACCGCCTCGTCGGAGAAGATGGGCACAAACCGCGCGGCGATCCTCATCTCCACCGCGAAGGCCAGGAGCGCCAGCCCCATCCGCTTTCCCCACAGCCGCCGGCTCTCCCGCCGCTGCTCCCGCTCCTCCACCCGCAGCTCCAGGGTGCCGCCCACCAGGGGCTCCACCTCCGCCACGGTCAGGGGCTGGTCCGGGGCCAGGCGCTGGCCGCTGAGCAGCTCCGTGACCGTCACGCCGAACAGCTCCGCCAGAGGCCGCAGCAGAGCGATGTCCGGCAGGCTGAGGGCCCGTTCCCACTTGCTCACCGCCTTGTCGGAGACGTAAAGCGCCTCTGCCAGCTCCCGCTGGGTCATCCCCCGCTCCCGCCGGAGCTGGGACAGAAATGTGCCGAATTTTTCTTTGTCAATCTCGTACATGAAAGGCACCTCCTTCTGGCCCCCAGTGTAGCCTTTCAGCGGCGCTTTGACAACCGACTGGCGGTAGAATCCTGTATTTCCAAGGCTTTGCGGCCTGCCAGCCCGCCGCTACTCCACCTCCAGACGGGCTCTTGCCAGCCCGATGGTGATCCGGGTTCCCCGGCCCGGCTCGGACGCGGCGGTGATGGTGTGGCCCAGCCGGCGGCAGATCTCCCGGCACAGGTGCAGGCCGATGCCCGTGGACCGCTTCTCCAGCCGTCCGTTGCCTCCTGTGAAGCCCTTCTCAAAAATCCGGGGCAGGTCCTCGGGCGCGATGCCCACGCCGTCATCCTCGATGATCAGCCAATCCCCCTCCCGGGCGTAAACCCGGACATGCCCGCCGGGGGCGTACTTCACCGCGTTGGACAGCGCCTGTTCCACCACCAGCTGGAGCCACTTCTCATCCGTCAGGACCCGCAGGTCCATCTCCTCCACCTCCAGGGATACCCGCCCCCGGATAAACAGCTGGGCATATTTTCTGGCCGCCTGCCGGACCACGTCCGCCACGGCGACCTCACGGATCACATAGTCGGTGCTCTCGCTGCCCAGCCGGAGGTAGCTCAGGGCCAGCTGGGCGTACTGCTCCACCCGGAACAGCTCCGCCCGCAGCTCCCGGTCCCGGTCCGTGTCCTCCAGCAGCAGCCCCATGGCGGCGATGGGCGTCTTGATCTGGTGGATCCAGAGGGTGTAATAGTCCAGGGCCTCCCGCTGCCGCCGGTCCGCCTCGCTCACCGCCGTCCGGCGGTCCTCCAGCAGCTCCCGCAGCAGTTCCTGGTACAGCGTCTCCTGAAGCCCCCGGCTCTCCGGCAGGTACCCCAGCAGCAGATGGGCCTCTCCCCGCAGGCTCTCCAGCAGGGCCGTCCGCCGCCGCCAGCGGGTCCAGTCCACCGCGCCCCACAGGACCAGCAGCGTCCCGCACAGCAGGGAGGCGTAGCCCACAGCCTCCACCGGCAGATCATACAGCGCCAGCACCAGGGCAAAAACCCCCGCGCACAGCCCCGCCAGCAGCAGAACCCAGCGCCGCTCCCCCAGGTAAGCAAAAAAATGCCTCACTCCACCAGATACCCCATTCCCTTTTTGGTCCGCACGAAATCCGTAAGCCCGATCTCCTCCAGCCGCCGCCGGAGCCGGGCCACGTTCACCGTCAGGGTGTTTTCGTCCACAAAGCTGTCCGTCTCCCACAGCTTCTGCATCAGGGCGTCCCGGGAGACCGTGCGGCCCCTGTGCTCCATGAGCACCTGCAAAATCCGGTACTCGTTCCGGGTCAGCTCCAGCTTCTTCCCCTGATAGGTCAGGGAGTTGTCCCCGGTGTCCAGCACCGCCCCCCGGCACTCCAGCACCGCCGCAGCGCCGCCGAAGTCGTAGGTTCGCCGCAGCATGGCCTGGATCTTCGCCGTAAGAACCTCCAGATCGAAGGGCTTCGCCACAAAGTCGTCCCCGCCCATGGTCATAGCCATGACAATATTCATGTTGTCGGAGGCGGAGGAGAGAAAGATAACGGGCACCCGGCTCACCCGCCGCAGCTCCGTACACCAGTGGTATCCGTTGCGGAAGGGGAGCCCGATGTCCAGCAGAACCAGATGGGGCGCGAAGGCCAGCAGCTCCTCCAGCACATTGGTAAAATCCTCGGCCTTCCGGACCTCCCACCCCCAGGTTCCCAGGTGGCGGAGCAGGGCTCCGGCAATAGCCTCGTCGTCCTCTACCAGGAAAATCTTGTACATACAGCGCCTCCCTGCCGGCGGTTTCTTATGCCGCTATCATACCGCTTTTCAGGGAGAATGGCAAGAGAATTGTTGTGACGCGATGGAAGCCGCGAAAAAATCCGCGAAAAATTTGCCGATTCCTCTTTACAAGCAGCAGAAATCATGCTATACTGCATACAATTTCATATACGCCAGCTGTTGCCGCGTTACGCGGCCCATGGAATAGGGTGGGAATCCCTGCGAGTCGGTCACTGTGATGCCTCCGTTGAGGGGCTAAGTCAGATACATGTCAGCCTGGCGGCGTTCTGCCGGAACCGGAACTGCGTTTTCTGAGCTTTCGGCCTCGCTGTATACAGCGGGGCCTTTGCCGTCCCGTGTCCTCCGGCCCGGGGCGGCATTTTTGTCTCCCCGTTTCTCTGTGTTTCACCAGCGCCGATGGGGCGGCGCGGGAAACAATATGCCCTCCTCTTTGCAATGGCTCTATATGGAAAGCCAGAGGGGCGTCCAGGTTTCAAGACCGCCTGGACGCCCCTCCGGCGTCTGCCCGGGGAGAGCGCTTATTTGTGGATCTTCATGGGCGTCAGCGCCAGGTAGTCGTCCAGGGTGCCGTCGCGGAGGCAGCACTGGATGATCTGCCGGCCCAGGGGGTTCAGCTCCTCAGTGTCGAACTGGGCCACCTGCTCCTTGAAGAAGTCGGTGAGGATCTTCGCGCCGGCGTCGTAGCCCGACTCGCCCAGCTTGGACTGGGTCTCCGGCCGCAGGAAGGTGGGACGGATGAACTGGCCGTCCAGCTTCATATCCAGCAGGGCGTACCCGAACAGGGGGCAGCGGGCGGGGGTCAGGTGCCGGGCGCGGACCATCCCGTTGTGGCGGCACAGGTACTCCCGGCTGATCCACTCGCTCATGAAGCCCACGCTGTAGGAGCCGATATGCTGGTTGGGGATGAGCACGTTGAGGGTGTTGGGGCAGGCGAGGATCTGCTCGAGCAGCAGATTGGCCTGGGTGACCTTCTGACCGGTGGCGAAGGGCCAGTAGGAGCCCACGCCCTCGCTCTTCATGCCGCCGCCGTCCACAATGCTGGGGTTCTTGAAGCCCCGGGGGGCCACCAGACGCCACAGCCAGGCCAGGGCCGGCGGGATGATGTGGAGCATTCCCATGATGCCGTAGTTGGGCTCGGCGGCGCTGGAGGGGGGCATCCGCACGCCGAAGGAGCGGACGGAGACCTCCTGGGGCTCCCGGGGGGTGATGTTCTCAATCATGTCTCTGG
>JAIEIQ010000122.1 GCA_029065305.1 Oscillospiraceae bacterium | reverse complement strand
CAACAGCTACATCGGCTCCGGCCAGCCCTGGGATCTGGACCGGCTGGACGGCGGCGTCCATATCCTGCCCCCCTATATGCAGGAGGGGGAGAAGGGCAGCTGGTACAAGGGCACGGCCAACGCCATCTACCAGAACATCGGCTTTGTGGACATGTATGACCCGGAGTACGTGGTGATCCTCTCCGGCGACCACATCTACAAGATGAACTACGGCAAAATGGTGGAGGCCCACAAGGCCGCCGGGGCCGCCTGCACCATCTCCGTGCTGGAGGTGCCCTGGGACGAGGCCTCCCGCTTCGGCATCATGGCCGTGGACGGGGAGGACAACATTGTGGAGTTCCAGGAGAAGCCCAAGCAGCCCAAGAGCAACCTGGCCTCCATGGGCATCTATGTGTTTACCTGGAAGAAGCTGCGGGAGTACCTGGTCAACGACGAGAAGGACCCCAAGTCCAGCAACGACTTCGGCAAGAACATCATCCCCAATATGCTCGGCGCCGGGGAGAAGATGATCGCCTACCGGTTCGACGGCTACTGGAAGGACGTGGGCACCCTGGAGAGCCTCTGGGACGCCAACATGGATATGCTCAGCCGGGGGGATCTGGATCTGCTGGAGAGCAGCTGGCCCATCTACGCCCGCCTGCCCAGCGAGCCCCCGGCCTACATCGGCAAGACCTCCCTGGTGGAACACAGCGTGGTGACGCAGGGCTGTGAGGTGGAGGGTACGGTGATGAACTCCGTCCTCTCCCACGGCGTGCGCATCGAGGAGGGGGCCCAGGTCCAGTACTCCGTGCTCATGCCCGGCGTCACCGTGGGACGGGGCGCCGTGGTCCGCTACGCCATCGTGGGCGAGAACGCCGCCATCGCCGCCGGAGCGCGGGTGGGCGGCAACCCGGAGAGCGCCGAGGATCCGGAGAAGTGGGGCATTACGGTGCTGGGCCCCGGGGCGTCCATCGCCGCCGGCGAGGTCGTCGCCCCCAACTCCATGCTCAACCGCGACCATAAGGAGGTGTCCAGATGAAAGGCTTGCATGGTATCATCTTCTCCTATGAGAAGCACAATGATCTGCGGGATCTGACCACAAACCGGATGCCCGCCTCCGTCCCCTTCGGCGGACGGTACCGCATCATCGACTTTATCCTCAGCAGCATGGTCAACGCCGGGATCACCGACGTGGGCGTGGTGCTCCAGGGTAACTACCAGAGCCTGCTGGACCACCTGGGATCCGGCAAGGACTGGGATCTGAGCCGCAAGCACGGCGGACTGCGCCTGCTGCCCCCCTTCTCCTCGGAGCAGGTCCGGGGCGCGGGGGAGCTGCGGGGCAAGCTGGAGGCCCTGGCCGGGGTGCGCTCCTATCTGGAGGGCATCCGCCAGACCCACGTGGTCCTGGCCGACAGCGATCTCATCATCAACATCCCCCTCCAGGAGGTCTATCAGGCCCACCTGGCCTCCGGCGCGGATATCACCGCCGTGTGCACCAGCGATGTTAGCGGCCCCGGGGATTCCACCTACTTCCGCCTCGACCAGGAGGGCCGGGTCACGGAAACCCTGTTCCCCCTCAACGACCCCGCCGGCTGCCGCCGGGCCCTGGAGATCTACGTCCTGTCCAAGGAGCTGCTGCTCCAGCTGGTGGACGAGTGCATGAGCCATGACCAGACCAGCTTCCGGGGCGCCGTGCTCCAGGCGAAGGTGGCGGAGCTGCACATCCAGGGCTTTGTGTGGGACGGCTACGCCGCCCAGATCCGCACCCTGAAGGGGTACTATATGCACAACATGGCCCTGCTGAACCCCGCCGTCCGCCGGGAGGTTTTCGTGCCCGGACGGCCCATCCACACCAAGGAGCGCAACGACGCGTCCACCTACGCGGACCCCGCCGGCACCTGCTGCAACTGCCTGGTGGCCGACGGCTGCACCATTGAGGGCACGGTGGAGAACTCCATCCTGTTCCGGGGCGTCAGCGTGGCCAAGGGCGCGGAGGTGAAGGACTGCATCCTCATGCAGGACGTGTCCATCAGCCGGGACGCGGTGCTCCGCCACGTCATCGCCGACAAGAACGTGTCCATCGACGAGGGGCGCACCCTCATGGGCCACGGCGAGTACCCTATGGCCATCGCCAAGGGCAGTAAAATCTAAAGGAGGTTTTCCCCATGAAAATTCTGTTTGCCACGTCTGAGGCGGTGCCCTTCTGCAAGACGGGCGGCCTGGCCGACGTGGCGGGGAGTCTTCCCCAGGCCCTGGCCGCGTCCGGGGACAAGGTGGAGGTCATCCTGCCCCTCTACCAGCGGGTCTCGGACGCTTGGAGAAACGAGCTGTCCTTTGTCTGCAACATCGAGGTTCCCCTGGGCTGGCGGCGGGTGTACTGCGGGCTGTTCCGCATGGAGAAGGACGGGGTGACCTGGTACTTCGTGGACAACGAGTACTACTTCAAGCGGGACGCCCTCTACGGCCACTACGACGACGGGGAGCGCTTCGGCTTCTTCTCCCGGGCCATCGTGGCCCTGCTGCCCTCCCTGGAGTTTCTGCCGGAGGTCATCCACTGCAACGACTGGCAGACCGCCCTGGTGCCCATCTATCTGAAGGACGAGTGCGTGCGCTGGCCGGA
>JAIEIQ010000121.1 GCA_029065305.1 Oscillospiraceae bacterium | reverse complement strand
GGTGTGCTCGGAGATGTTTTTAAGATACAGACCGGGTGGGCCAGTCGGTGACGCAGGTGCTTACCGAGGAAAACGGCCGTCCGCCGCTCATCACTATCGGCATGGACACCCGCATTTCCTCCGATATGCTGGAGGGGGCCCTCATCGCCGGCATCACCTCTGTAGGCGGCGACGTCATGCCCCTGGGCACCATCCCCACCCCGGCGGTGGCCTACCTGACCATCAAGGTGGAGGCCGACGCCGGCGTCGTCATCTCCGCCAGCCACAACCCCTTCGAGCACAACGGCATCAAGGTCTTTAACGGCCAGGGCTACAAGCTCTCCGACGCCCTGGAGGACCGGGTGGAGGAGAAGATACTCTCCCCCGAGCCCATCCCCATCAAGAAGGGCGGGGAGATCGGCAAGCGCATCCACGGCATGAAAAACCTGAAATATGAATATATTAAGCACCTGACAGGCACCGTTCAGGACGATTTGAGCGGCCTGCGTGTCCTCATCGACTGCGCCAACGGCGCCGCCGCCGCCACCGCCCCGGATCTCTTCGCCAACTTCGAGATCGAGGCCGATTTCATCCATAAGAAGCCCAACGGGACCAATATCAACCTCAAGTGCGGTTCCACCTACCTCAAAAGCCTCTCCGCCATGGTCACTGCCGGGGAGTACGACCTGGGCATCGCCTTCGACGGGGACGCGGACCGCTGCCTGATGATCGACGAAAAGGGCAATATCGTGGACGGAGACAAGACCATGGCCGTGTGCGGGCTGTATATGCGGGACCAGGGCCTGCTGACGGGGCGGACCATCGTGGGCACCGTCATGAGCAACCTGGGCCTCCACGAGTTCTGCAACAAGAACAATATCCGTCTGGTCTGCACGCCTGTGGGGGACCGGAACGTGCTGGAAAAGATGCTGGAGAACGGCTACCGCATCGGCGGCGAGCAGTCGGGCCACACCATTTTCACCGACTACGCCACCACCGGCGACGGCCAGCTGACGGCCCTCCAGTTCCTGCAAATTCTCAAGCGCAGCGGCAAGACCGCCTCCCAGCTGGCCTCCATCTGCCCCAGCTATCCCCAGACCCTCATCAACGTGGAGCTGCCCAACCAGCCCGGGCTCAAGGACCAGGTCATGGCCTCCCAGGAGCTCCAGGACGCGGTGCGCCGGGAGGAGGAAATCCTGGGCGGCGACGGGCGGATTCTGCTCCGTCCCTCCGGCACGGAGCCCCTGATCCGGGTCATGGTGGAGGCCAGGACCCAGGAGCAGGCGGTGGGCTGTGCGGAGCGCCTGGCGGAGTTGGTGAAAATGCTCAAAATTTGAGGAGCGTGTTTACAAATATTTAATATTTACTTGACAAACCCCTGTCAAAATAGGTATAATAGGGACAGACCGGCGGAGGAGGCCAAAACGGCTCCCTCTCTGGAGTGCCGTCCCTCCGACGAGGCGCTGTGCGATTTGGCCCGGCGGGGGGATCGGGCGGCAGAGGAGACGCTGATCTCCCGCTACCAACGGCTGGTCCGGCGGCTGGCCCGCCCGCTGTATCTGGCGGGGGGCGAGCAGGAGGACCTGATCCAGGAGGGCATGATCGGTCTGATCCATGGGGTGCGGGAGTACGACGGGGAGAAAGCCGCCAGCTTCCACACCTACGCGGAGACGTGTATCCGCAACCGGCTGTTATCCGCTGTCCGGGCCGCCGCCCGGAATAAGCACTCACCGCTGAATCAGTCGGTTCCACTTGAGCTACCCTTCTTTGAGAATCCTTCCTCCCTCTCCGGCGCTTATCTGGCCCAGGCGAATCCAGAGGACCTGGTTATCAGCCGGGAGCGCGTCCGGGACACCCTGCGGGGCGTCCGGAGGCAGCTGTCCGAGTTTGAGGCGAAGATCTTGGGGTACTATTTAGACGGCCTGACGACACGGGAGATGGCCGAGGCGGTTTCCAGGTCCCCCAAGTCGGTGGACAACGCCGTGCAGCGCATCCGGCGCAAGGTGGCGCGGCATCTCAGTTCCGGCGATCTCAGCGGAAGCTGAACGCAATATATTTTTTTCTATTCAAAGAGAGGGCAAGATCATGTACGAAGACAAGACCTTAGTTTGCAAGGAGTGCGGTCAGGAGTTCGTTTTCACCGCCGGTGAGCAGGAGTTCTACGCCGAGCGCGGCTTCCAGAACGAGCCCCAGCGCTGCAAGGCCTGCCGCGACGCGCGGAAGAACGCGGCCCGGGGTCCCCGGGAGTACTTCACCGCCGTGTGCGCTTCCTGCGGCGGGGAGGCCAGAGTCCCCTTCGAGCCGAAGAGCGACCGTCCTGTGTATTGCAGTGACTGCTTCGCCAAGATGCGGGAGCAGGGCTAAGAAATAAGTGTGAGCGGGCGGCGCCTCCGGGTGCCGCCCGCTTCCTCTGCCGCCTGAATGGCGGGGGAACAGGAAAGGACAGGAGGAAAAATATGACTGCCAAGGGCTATCTCGCCGATCTCCACATCCACTCCCGCTTCTCCATGGCCACCAGCCGGGACACAGACCCGGTCCGCCTGGACTGGTGGGCCCGGCGGAAGGGGCTGGGACTCATCGGCACCGGGGACTGCCTCCACCCGGGCTGGCTGGAGGAGCTGGAGGCCTGCCTGACAGAGGCGGGCGACGGCGTCTGCCGCCTCCGGGAGGAGCTGGTCCTGCCGGGGGCTCCGGCGGGGGAGGCGCCCCGGTTTCTGGTCAGCGGGGAGGTCAGCGCCGCCCCCCGCCGGGTGAGCACCACCCCGGTCACCAGCCCCACGGTGCGGCTGTCCACCCGGTTGGCGAACCGGGCGGATGCCAGGGCCGCCGCCGTGGCCACGGTCATACACAAGAGCAGCACGGGCCCC
>JAIEIQ010000120.1 GCA_029065305.1 Oscillospiraceae bacterium | reverse complement strand
TTGCCAACGTGGAGCCCCTCATGGGGGAGCTGCTCCACTACCGGTTCACCGAGGGCTCCCTGAAGGGCCAGAGCTTTGGGAATCTCTTCCTGGCGGCTCTCAACGGCATCTCCGGCGGCAGCTTTGAGCAGGCGGTGAGCCGGATGAGCCAGGTGCTGGCGATTACGGGCCGGGTTCTGCCGGTGACGACCGCCAACGTGCAGCTGGAGGCGGAGCTGGAGAACGGGGCCCGGGTGGTGGGGGAGTCGAAGATCTTCTACTGCAAGAAGCGGGAGGAGTGCCGCATCCGGCGGGTGCGGCTGCTGCCGGAGCGTCCGGCGGCGCTGGCGGAGGCCCTGGAGGCCATCCGGCAGGCGGACATGATCCTCCTGGGGCCCGGGAGCCTGTATACCAGCGTGATCCCCAATCTGCTGGTGGAGGGCATCGCCCAGGCGATCCTGGACTCGGACGCCCTGAAAATTTATATTGCCAACGTGATGACCCAGGAGGGGGAGACGGAGGGCTACACCAACGCCGACCACATCCGGGCCCTCTTCCAGCACTCGGCGGAGGGGCTGTTCTCCCTGTGCCTGGTGAACTCGGCGACGATCCCGGCGGAGGTGGTGGCCCGGTACGCTCAGGAGGGGGCGGAGCCCCTGCGGTTTGACAAGAACGCCTGCGGCGCGCTGGGGGTGGAGCTCATCAGCCGGCCGGTGTCCACGGTGAAGGACGGGTATGTGCGCCACGATCCGGAGCTGCTGGCGGCGGCGCTGCTGGAGCTCCATGCCCAGAGGCGGGTCCGGATCGCCGGGCTGGGGCGCTACCGGTCGGAGTAGAGGCGGCCGGAGAGGCCGCAGCCGGTGCGCAGGCCCAGCAGGAAGGCATTGCCGCAGTAGAATTCGATGGTGCGCTCGTAGAACGCCTTTTGCTGTCCGTCCAGGGTGGTGTCCATCAGGGACAGGGCGGTTTCGTAGCCGGTGATGTCGGATTTTTCCAGCTGGGGCTTGATGTAGTTGGCGTAGAGCCAGCGGGTAAAGTCGTCCATGTGTTACCCTCCTTTAAGTAAGACGTTGACTTTGTCGTTTGCAAGTATATAATAACACGCGTATTTTGCCGTGTCAAGAGGTGCTTTATGATTACAAAAGATTTTTTTAAGGAGCGGCTCCGTGCGCTGCGGGCGGAAAGAGGCGAAACCCAGGTGCAGGTTGGAAACTCAACCGGTATTGGTGAACGACATTATCAAAGATTTGAGGCTGGAGAGAATTTCCCAAGTGCGGAAAATCTTTGTGCCCTTGCGGATCATTTTGAGGTCAGCCTGGACTATTTAATGGGCCGCACGGATGTGCGGTAGACCCTCTGTGCCCTGCTGTGACCTATATATCGTGTTAAGAGATTGTATGGAATTTAAGGATTTTTTTAAAGGCCGTCTGCGGGAAATACGCCGGAAGAGCGGGGAGACGCAGGCCCAGGTGGCGGCGGCGGTTGGCACGGCCACGCGATATTATCAGAAATTGGAATCAGGGGAAAACTTGCCTGGAGCGGAACTGCTGATTGCGCTGGCGGACCATTTTGAGGTCAGCCTGGATTATTTAATGGGCCGCACGGATGAACGATAGGCTCGCTGGGCCCTGCCGTGACTTATATATCGTGTCAAGAGATAAGTATGCTTTCAAAAGAATTTTTTAGGGACAGGCTGCGGGCGCTTCGGAAAGAACTGAAGGAGACACAGAAGCAGACTGCCGCCGCCGTCGGCATTGCCGAACGACATTATCAGAAGATAGAGGCGGGCGAGAGTCTGCCTGGATTAGAATATTTTTGCGCCCTGGCAGATCATTTTGAGGTCAGTGCGGATTATCTGCTGGGCCGCACGGATGAACGGTGAAATGATGTCTTTTTCTGGAGAAGTAAAAACCGAGCTGTGCCGGACCGCGCCGGCGAAGCCCTGCTGCGCCCGGGCGGAGGCCTACGGCGTGCTGCTCTACTGCAACACCTTTACCTCCCGGGAGGTGCGTATTATCACCGAGTGCGGGGACTTTGCCAAGCGCCTGCCCAAGCTGTTCCGGCGGGCCTTCGGCATTGCCTTTGACCGCCTGCCCCGGAAATCCGAGCAGAAGCATATTTTTCAGATCACGGATCCGGACAAGCTGGCCCATATCATTGACGCCTTCGGCTTCGACGCCCGGCAGAGCCCTGTCCTCCACGTCAACTTCGGCCTCCTGGAGGAGGACTGCTGCCGGGCGGCTTTTCTGCGGGGGGCCTTTTTGGCGGGGGGGAGCGTGACGGACCCCGCCAAGCGCTACCACCTGGAGCTGGAGACCAGCCACGCCCAGGCCAGCCGGGAGCTGTTCACCCTCCTGGGGGAGATGGGCCGCAGTCCCAAGCAGACCGCCCGGGGGGGCTACCAGGTGATCTACCTCAAAAGCAGCGGCCAGATCGAGGACTTTCTCACCGTTATGGGCGCGCCCCTGTCGGCCATGAGCCTGATGAACGCCAAGGCGGAGAAGGAGCTGCGCAACGGCGTCAACCGCCGGGTGAACTGCGAGGCCGCCAACCTGGACAAGGCGGTGGACGCCGCCCAGGAGCAGCTGGAGGCCATCCGGCGGCTCTACGAGCTGGACCGGGTGGAGGGCCTGCCCTCCCAGCTGAAGGAGACGATTATCCTCCGGGAGGCGTACCCGGAGCTGACCTTGAGCCAGCTGGCGGAGGAGTTCGACCCGCCGGTGACGAAGAGCTGCCTGAACCACCGCCTGCGCAAGCTGGTGGAGCTGAGCCGGAAATAGACAGGAGGAAACCGCTTATGAAAATCACGGCGCTGGTGGAGAACACCACCAATCAAGGCTGGAGGACAGTCCACGGGCTGTCCCTGTACATCGAGACCCCGGGGCACAAAATCCTCTTCGACGTGGGCCCGGACGACACGCTGTTCGCCAACGCGGAGAGGGCCGGAGTTGATCTGGCGGCGGTGGACACGGCGATCATCTCCCACGGCCACAGCGACCACGGCGGAGCCCTGGCGGCGTTTCTGGAGGTCAACCGGAGGGCGAAGGTCTATATCCAGCGGCGGGCCTTTGATATGCACTACATCAAGATTTTGGGCATTATCAAGTTCAGCGGCAGCCTGGACCAGAGCCTGGAGCACCACCCCCAGGTGGTCCTGCTGGACGGAGACCACCGGATTGACCAGGAGCTTCTGCTGTTCACCACGCCGGATATCTCCCGCTACCCATCCCCGGCCAACAGCGCCATGTACGACAAGGACGGCCCGGACACCTTCGCCCACGAGCACAGCCTGATGATCTTCGGGGAGAAGAATGTGCTGATCATGGGCTGCGGCCACGCCGGGGTGGTGAACATCCTGGACCGGGCGGCGGAGTACGGGCCGAAGCTGTGCGTGGGGGGCTACCACCTGTACAACCCCACCACCCTGCAAAGCGCGCCTGAGACGCTTCTCTCCGGCATCGCCGGGGAGCTGGACAGGCGGGAGATGGCCTTCTACACCTGCCACTGCACCGGACAGAAGGTGTTTTCCTATTTGGAGAAGCATGTGAGGAAGATGCGGTATCTGGCCTGCGGGGAGAGCATTGAGGTTTGAGATGGAGTGGATCATTAGCTATACAAATTCACCGAGCAATCAAGTCAATGAGGCGCTTCGGGAC
>JAIEIQ010000012.1 GCA_029065305.1 Oscillospiraceae bacterium | reverse complement strand
CTCTACGACAACCTCTTCACCGACCCCGCCCCCGACGCCGCCGACAAGGATTTCCTGGACTGCCTGAACCCGGACTCCCTGGAGATCGTTACCGGCTGCAAGGTGGAGGCCGGACTGGCGGACGCCGTGGCCCCCGCCAGCTTCCAGTTCATGCGCCTGGGCTATTTCTGCCTGGACAACAAGGACAGTAAGCCCGGCCATCTGGTGTTCAACCGGAGCGTTGGGCTCAAGGACAGCTTTAAAAAGTAGAAAAGAGGGCCCCCGGAAGGGCTCATAAAAAAGTTACGGGCAAGGCAGACCGCAGTGGTCTGCCTTGCCCTGTTTATTGGGAAGTTCACTTATCCTAAATATAGAACGCCGCCTGCTACACAGTACGAAACCGGCTGATCAAACTGTTAAGCGTCCGCGCCTGATTGGACAGCTCCTTGGAGACTTCCGCGCTCCGCTCCGCTGCGGAGGAGTTGGTCTGCACCACGTCGGAGATCTCCTTAATCCCGTTCTCCACCAGCACAATCATCTCCGACTGCTGAACGCTGGCGGCGGCGATCTCGTCCATCAGCGCCTTGATTGACTGAACGCAGTCGTTGATCACCTGCATGGCGGACACGGCGAGGTTTGTGGACTCCGTCCCCATCTTCACATCCCCGATGGAGTGGTTGATCAGGTTGTTCGTGTTCTGAGCGGCCTCTGCGGATTTAGCCGCCAGATTCCGCACCTCGTCCGCCACCACGGAGAAGCCTTTCCCGGCGGTTCCGGCCCGGACGGCCTCCACAGCGGCGTTCAGCGCCAGGATATTGGTCTGGAACGCGATATCCTCAATGGTCTTGATAATGGTGACAATCTGCGCCGAGGACTTGTCGATATTCTGGGTGGCGGTCGTCAGCTGCTCCATCTTCATATCGGCCTCGGCGGCGTAGCCGGTGGCCTTATCCACTAGCTCACTGGCGCTGCTGCACCGCACGGTGCTGGTCTGGATCTGGGAGGTAATGGCGGTCACGTTGGACACAAGCCCCTCGATGGAGACTGCCTGCTCCATGGTGCCCTGGGACAGCGCCTGCGCCCCCGCAGACACCCGCTCCGCGCTGGTGTCCACCTGGTTGGCCACCTGGGAGATGTCGCTGATAACGCTCACCAGGTTGGCGCGGATGGATTGCAGGCTCTCGGACAGAACCCGGAAGTCGCCGATGTAGTAGGACGCGTTCCTGGTCACGTCAACGGCCAGATTCCCGTCCGCCATCTCCCCCAGAATCCGCCCGACATCGTCGATGGTTTTCCGCAGACAGCCGCAGACCCGGTGTGTGGTCTGGGCGATCATGCCGATCTCATCGGACCTGCCGTAAAAGGCCTCCAGCTCGTGGTCGGCGGCCAGGTTCAGATCCCCCAGCCGGCCGATAGCCCGCTCCACGACCATCAGCTCCCTGCCCTCGCGGCGCAGGATCAGGAGGGTGACAAGGATAATGGCAGCGGCCATCAGCGCGCACAGCACCCCCACCAAAAACCGCACCGTTGACACAGAACCATAGACCTCCGAGGCGCTGTCCCGGACCATAAAGACCCAGCCCCGGTCCCTCAGATACTGATAGACCACCAGCTGGCTGTCCCCGTTCTCATCCCGGTAGGAGTAGGTGCTGGCCTGGGTGCCGCCGTCCGCCTGGATGCGCCGGATGATCTCCAGGTATCCCTTGTCGGTGGTTTCGGTGTTCAGCAGGGCGCTGTCCTCGTGGTAGAGGTACACGCCGCTCTCCACGTTCAAAAAGACATACTCGCTGTCGGGCAGGCCCTTGATGCTCAGATTCAGCAGCGAGTCCATCAGGTGGCTGGCATAGACGCCGGCCCCCACATAGCCGATGCAGGTCTGGCCATCAAAAATCGGGTAGTACATGGAGAGGATCATGCTGCCGGTGCCGGGGGACTTCATAATCCCCAGGTTCGTCAGCGTCCGCTGGGACAGGATCGTATCCTGGAAGGTCCGCAGGGAGTCCCCCTCCCGGGTGGTGATGCCGATAGCCCCCTGGGAGGTGTGGGTCAGGACATAGGTTTCCGGCGTGGCGATGTACAGCCCCTCAAAAATGCCCTTTACGGCGGCGAAATCCTCCGTATACTGCTGGGCGCGCCTCAGCAGCACCGGGTCATCCGGATTCTGGAGGAGCTCGCGGACCTCGCTGCCCAGAGCGAAGGCCGCCATGTACTCCTCCGCGGAGGACACGTACTCACTGATGATAGCAGCCCTGGATTCCACAGCGTCGGTCATCTGGTTGGTGATATCGCTCTTGACCATGGCGGCGGTATTTGTGGACACGATGAGCCAGAGCAGCACCATCCCGACCAGAGTAATAGCTGTCGTAATCACGCCAATGCGCGTAGCAAGTTTTTTGTTTACAAGAAGTTTCATAAACGCTCACCCTAAAAAAATTTTTTAAAGGATAACTGTCTCGCCTGCCGCACAGAATGTCACGCACACCGGGACCGGCGCGGCTTGACGCCGCGCCGGAGCTGGGAGGCTCTGCCGCCGCTCAGCGCTCCCGGCTGTCCACCGCCTGCCGCAGCGCGGAGGAGAACTGCTCCAGGCTCATGGCCCCCAGATCGCCCTGGGCCCGGTGCCGGACGGAGACGGTGCCCGCCTCCATGTCCCGGTCGCCCACCACCAGC
>JAIEIQ010000119.1 GCA_029065305.1 Oscillospiraceae bacterium | reverse complement strand
GGTGGATGCCGCCGGTGAGGAGGGCCGGGAGGGCGGTGAGGACCGCCGCCGTGAGGACAGGGCCCAGGTCCAGAAGGGCGCAGATCCGGGCGGCGGCGCAGAACAAGACGCCCAGCACCGCTCCCACCAGGGGGAAAAAGGACAGGGTATGGCGCATATTGGCCTCGCTCCACTCCACCTGGGGCATGGGGATCTTGGAGTAGGTGGAGAAGGCTATGACGAAGGAGGCATAGAGGCGTTTCATCAGGGATTCTCAGACTCCTGGGCGGTTTCCGCGGCCTCCTGGACCTCCTCCCGCTCGGTGAGGGCGATGGAGATGACCTTGTCGTCCTCCTCCTTGAAGCGCATGACGATAACGCCCTGGGTGGACCGGCCGCAGGTTTTGATGGTGTCCACGGCGGTGCGCAGGAGAATGCCCTTCTCCGTGAGGACCAGCAGATCCTCGCTGCCGTCCACCACCTTGATGCCCACCACCTTGCCGGTCTTGTCCGTAAGGCCGTAGTTCTTGATGCCAAGGCCGCCTCGGGCGGTGACGCGGTACTCCTCCACCGGGGTCTGCTTGCCGTAGCCCTTCTCCGTGATGGTCAGGACATTCTTGCCGGGAACAGCCCGGGCGGCGCCGATCACGTAGTCGCCCTCCCGGAGACGAATGCCGCGGACGCCCATGGAGCCGCGGCCCGTGGGACGGACGTCGGATTCGTCGAAACAGACGGCAGAGCCGTCGTGGGTAGCGATCAGAATCTTCATGCTGCCGTCGGTCTCGCGGACGGAGATCAGCTCGTCGCCCTCGTCCAGGGTCAGGGCGCGGATGCCGTTGCTGCGGAGGTTCTTCAAGGACTCGCCGGGGAGGCGCTTGACGGTGCCGTTGCGGGTGACCATCACCAGGAAGCGGTCGCCGGTGGAGATGTCGTCGGTGTGGATCATGGCGCTGACACGCTCGCCGGGCTCGATGGGCAGGATGTTCACCAGGTTGGTGCCCTTGGCGGTCTTGCCGGAGGCGGGGATCTGGTAGCCCTTCCGGCGGTAGACCCGGCCCATGTTGGTGAAGAAGAGGACGTAGTCGTGGGTGGAGGCCGTGAAGACCGTGTTCACGTTGTCCTCCTCCTTGGTGGACATGGACTTGTTGCCCTTGCCGCCCTTGCCCTGGAGGCGGTACTCGCTGGCGGGGGTGCGCTTGATATAGCCCCCCTGGGTGAGGGTGTAGACGCACTGCTCCTCCTCGATGAGGTCCTCCACGTCCAGATCGTCCTCGTCAAAGCCGATCTCCGTCACACGGTCATCGCCGTATTTATTGGCGATGGCCTCCAGCTCCTCCTTGAGGACGCCCTTGAGCATGGCCTCGTCGGCCAGGAGGCTCTGGTAGTAGGCGATGCGCTCCTCGATCTCCTTGTACTCCGTCTCCAGCTTCTCCCGGTTGAGGCCCTGGAGGGAGATGAGGCGCATATCGCAGATGGCCTGGGCCTGGACATCGTCAAAGCCGAAGCGCTCCATCAGCCGCTCCTTGGCCTCGCTGTAGCTGGAGCGGATGATCCGGATCACCTCGTCGATGTTGTCCTGGGCCAGAAGCAGGCCCTCCAGAAGATGGGCACGCTCCTGGGCCTTCTTCAGGTCGAACTTGGTGCGGCGGATGATGATCTCTTCCTGATATTTCAAATATTCGTCGATGATGTGGCGCAGGGAGAGGATCCTGGGCTGGGACTGGTTGTTCACCAGGGCCAGCATATTGATGGCAAAGGTGGTCTGGAGCTGGGTCTGGGCGAAGAGGCGGTTGAGGACCACCTGGGGATTGGCGTCCCGCTTGAGCTCCACGACGATGCGCATGCCGTTGCGGTCGGACTCGTCCCGGATATCGCTGATGCCCTCCAGGCGCTTGTCCTCCACCTGGTCCGCCATGTTCTTGATCAGCATCCGCTTGTTCACCTGGTAGGGGATCTCGGTGACGATGATGCGGGTGCGGTTCTGGCCGAACTCCTCAAACTCCGTCCGGGCCCGGATGCGGATATGGCCCCGGCCCGTGGCGTAGGCCTGCCGGATGCCGGCCCGGCCCATGATGATGCCCCGGGTGGGGAAGTCGGGGCCCTTGATATACTCCATCAGACTGCTGAGATCCGCCTCCGGATTGTCCAGCACGTGGACGCAGGCCCCGATGACCTCCCGCAGGTTGTGGGGAGGGATATTGGTGGCCATACCCACGGCGATGCCGGCGGATCCGTTCACCAGCAGGTTGGGGAAGCGGCTGGGCAGGACCCGTGGCTCCTTCCGGGACTCGTCAAAGTTGGGGTCCCAGTCCACCGTGTCCTTGTCGATGTCCCGGAGCATCTCGTCGGAGATTCTGGAGAGCCGGGCCTCGGTATACCGGTAGGCCGCCGGGGGGTCGCCGTCCACGGAGCCGAAGTTGCCGTGGCCGTCCACCAGCATATAGCGCATGGAGAAGTCCTGGGCCAGACGGACCAGGGCGTCATAGACGGAGGCGTCGCCGTGGGGGTGGTACCGGCCCAGCACGTCGCCCACGCAGGTGGCCGACTTCTTGAAGGGCTTGTCACTGGTCAGATTGTCCTCGTACATGGCGTAGAGGATCCGGCGGTGGACCGGCTTGAGCCCGTCCCGGACGTCCGGCAGGGCCCGGCCCACGATGACCGACATGGCGTACTCAATATAGGACTTCTCCATCTCCGGCACCAGGGGGGAGGAGATGATCTTCTGATCCGGAAAACGGATCTCCTCGGGATCGTACTGTGGCTTTTTGCTCATGCTATTCTCCCTTGTAAAATCAGGATACATTCTATGTTTTTCGCAGGAGGGGGTCCGCTACCGGCCAAATAGGTCGGAGTGCGTACCTGTACGGTAGAGCAGAAGTTCTTCCCCATCCTGCCTGTAAATCAGCAGCCAATCCGGAGCCAGATGACACTCCCGATGTCCCGAATAGCCGCCGCTTAAATCGTGGTCCCTGTTTTTCAGAGGCAGCTTATCCGGAATTCTCAATACATCAATTGCCTGCTGCAAAAGGTCCATATCATAATGCCGCTTCACGCAGATTTTAAAATCCCGCTTGAACTTCGTGGAGTATCGAACCGCCAGCATCGGTTACTCCCCCGTCAATTCCGCAAACAGGTCCTGCGTGGAGCCGCGGAAGCTGTGTCCGCCGCCGCTGTCCAGCTCCGCAATGGCCTCCTGTGTTCCAGCGTTCGGCGTCTCGTCAGGAACCGCCGCCCCCTGTAAATAGGAAATCACATAAAACAGGCGGCTTTCCGGTATCTGGTCAATGAGGCTCTTCGCAAATTCCCGGCTGCTCATCGTCCATATCTCCTTTCCAATAGGCGCAAACCAATCAATAGTCGAGATTCACCGCGTATTTGGCGTTTTTCTCGATAAATTCCTTTCTGGGCTCCACCTTCTCCCCCATGAGGACGGTGAAGGTGGCATCGGCCTGGACCGCGTCGTCCAGCTCGATGCGCCGCAGGGTCCGCCGCTCCGGGTCCATGGTGGTCTCCCACAGCTCGTGGGGGTTCATCTCGCCCAGGCCCTTGAAGCGGCTGATGTCCACCTTGGCGTTGGGGTTGTCGCCCCGGAGCTCTGAGGAGATGGCGTCCCGCTCCGGCTCGGAGAAGGCCAGGCGGGTGGTCTTGCCCCGGGTGAGCTTGAAGAGGGGCGGCACGGCGGAGTAGACGTAGCCCTGCTCAATCAGCGGGCGCATGAAGCGGAAGAAAAAGGTCAGCAGAAGGGTGCGGATATGGCTCCCGTCCACGTCGGCATCGGCCATGATGATGATCTTGTGGTAGCGGAGCTTATTGACGTCGAACTCCTCGCCGATGCCAGCCCCAAGGGCGGTGATGACAGGCTGAAGCTTGTCGTTGCCGTAGACCTTGTCCACCCGGGCCTTCTCCACGTTGAGCATCTTCCCCCACAGGGGCAGAATGGCCTGGAACCGGCTGTCCCGGCCCTGGGTGGCGGATCCGCCTGCCGAGTCGCCCTCGACGATATAGAGCTCTGTCAGCTCCGGGTTGTTCTCGTTGCAGTCCCGCAGCTTATCCGGCATGGCCGCGCCGCCCAGGGCCGTCTTCCGGCGGACGGACTCCCGGGCCTTTTTCGCGGCCTCCCGGGCCCGGTTGGCCATCATGGCCTTGTCCAGAATGGTTCGGGCTACCCGGGGGTTCTCCTCCAGATACTCCTCCAGCTTCTCGGACACCACCGCCGCCGTCAGGGTCCGCACGGAGGCGTTGCCCAGCTTCGCCTTGGTCTGGCCCTCAAACTGGGCGTCCGTCAGCTTGACGGAGATCACGCAGGTCAGACCCTCCCGGCAGTCCTCGCCGGAGACCTTGTCGTCCCCCTTGATGATGCCGGTCTTTTTGCCGTAGGCATTGAGGACTGTGGTGAGGGCCCGCTTGAAGCCCTCCTCGTGCATCCCGCCCTCGGGGGTGCGCACGTCGTTGGCGAAGGAGACGATAGTCTCGCTGTAGGTGTCCGTATACTGGAGGGCGATCTCCACGGAGGAGTCGTCCTTCTTCCCACGCATGTAGACTACGCTGTCGTGAATGGGGGTCTTGTTCTGGTTGAGCCAGGCTACATACTCCCGGATGCCGCCCTCGTAGCACATGGAGTCGGCCTCCTCCCGGCCCTCCCGGTTGTCGAAGGTGGAGATACGCAGGCCGGCGTTCAAAAACGCCTGCTGCTGCATCCGGGTATGGATGGTGTCGTAGCTGAAGGTCAGAATATCGAACATCTCCGGGTCCGGCTTGAAGGTGACGGTGGTGCCGGTGCGGTCCGCGGTCCCCACCACCCGCATGGGCTGGGTGATCTCGCCCCGGGAGAATTTCATCTCGTAGATCTTCCCGTCCTTGCGGACCTGGACCTCCAGCCACTCCGACAGGGCGTTGACCACGCTGGCGCCCACGCCGTGGAGGCCGCCGGAGACCTTGTAGCCCCCGCCGCCGAACTTTCCGCCGGCGTGGAGCACGGTGAAGACCACCTCCAGGGCCGGCAGGCCCGTCTGAGGCTGGATATCCACCGGGATGCCCCGGCCGTTGTCCGCCACGGTGATGGTGTCTCCCTCGTTGATGGTGACAGTGATGGTGTCGCAGAAGCCGGCCAGGGCCTCGTCAATGGAGTTGTCCACGATTTCGTAAACCAGATGGTGCAGGCCCGACTCGCTGGTGGAGCC
>JAIEIQ010000118.1 GCA_029065305.1 Oscillospiraceae bacterium | reverse complement strand
CGCGGTTCTCCTCCCGGAGGAGGGCGAAGAACCGCTCCCCCAGCGCCTGAACAGCCCCCATGTCCTCCGTATCCAGAAAAATCCCCTGGCAGGAGGAGCACAGCAGCTGCCGGGTCAGGCAGATATGCCGCGCCAGCGCCCGCAGATCCCCCTCCGAGGCGTCCGCTGTGGCGTAGGCGAAGCTGAGCTTGTGGCCCCAGGGGATGATCCTCGTGTCCGGCTCCGCCAGCTGCCGGGCGGCTCTCACCGCCTCGTCCCCGCCCCAGACCACAATCCCGTCGGCAGCCCGGGCGAAGGCGGTCAGACTCTCCAGGTCCGTGGAGGGCACGTCGAATACGTAGATAAAGTCCTTCAGCCTGGGCTCCAGCCGCGCCAGCTCCGCCAGCAGCAGAATGGACGCCCCGTGGTCCATGGAGGGCAGCTTCAAAATGTTGATGTTCCCCGCCAGCAGACCCTCCACCACGCTGTAGGCCGGCAGGCCGTCCACGTTCCCGGCGGCGATGTGCAGCAGCACGCCCAGGGGGTACCGCCGCCGCTGGATAGGGGAGAAGCCCTCGTGGAGGAGGGGCGTCTCCGCCGGGTCCGGCCCCAGCTCCAGGGAAAGCTTATCCTCCAGGCTCTCCCGGCGGAAGAGCCTCAGCGCCGCCTGGAACTGGCCGGGATCGATCTGAAAGGCGGTCAGAAAAGGCGCCAGGACGTGATCATATTCGCCTGCCGCCGCCTTCCGGGCCAGCCTGTCACAGGCGTCAATGACTATCTCCGGCTGGATGGACTGCCCGGCGATGGTCTCCTGACACGCCGCCTCCAGCGACTCCCGCAGGCGGGGGAGCTGGCTGTCCTCATACAGAACGCCGTGGGCCAGAATCACGCGCCTCCGCCCCCTTTCAGGAAATCCGCCGCTCCGGCGGCGCAGGTGACGATATCCCGCACCCCCACCCGGCCCAGAATCTCCAGCCAGGGGCTGGCGATGCCGCAGGGGCACTCCTCCGCCCTGTGGAGAATCCCTAAATCGTCGGTCATGACGCTGAGAATTGGCATACTCGCCGCCATGGGCGTCAGCAGGTTCACCAGCCCCGGCGTCCCGTCCGGCGCCGGCTCCAGGGTGTCGGGGTCCCGGATGATCACACGGCTGTACACCGGCACATGGAAGTGGTGGCTCCGGCAGGTGGTGTACAGAATCGGGTGCTCCACCGCGCCGAAAAACTCCACGCAGTTCTCCTCTGGAATCCCCAGCACCTCCCAGGCCAGGCGGTAGAGCTCGCGCTTCTCCACCTTCCGGCCCTCGAACTGCTTCCAGCCCCCGCCCATGGTGACCATGGACCCCCTGGGCAGGCGCAGACGCACCCCCTCCTCCTCCATCCGGCGGAGGAGCAGATAGGTATAGGCGGGAAAACCGATGGTTCGCACCGGCGCGGACCCCCTCCCGCACCGGAGAAGCCGGTCCCGCAGGCCCTCCAGCTCCAGCTGGTAGCTCCCGTCCCGCCAGACCAGGGCGTAGGTCCGGCTGAGGGCCGGGGCGAAAAAGGTAAAGCCGTAGCCGGTTTTGGAGAACGCGGTCTGGTTTTCCCGCCGGGGCTGGTAGCCCAGGATCAGGTAGTGGCAGGGCCGTGGGGAGAGCAGGTGGTGGTACCGGGTCATCTGCAGGACCATCCGCGCCCCCCGCGCCAAGCTCCCAACATCAAACCCGATGCGGCTCATCGCCCCGCTGGTGCCGGAGGAGGTGGCCTTGACGGGCAGCTTTCTGTCCGGCATGGACAGCAGGGCGTGGTGCTTGAAGTACAGCGTGGGGATGGGCGGCAGAGCGGCCAGCTCCCCCGCCGCCAGCCGCGCCGCGTCAAAGCCCCGCAGGGCCAGAATCCGGGCGTAATCCGGGCAGTGCGCCGCCTGAAAGGCCGCGTTCTCCGCCATGGCGGCGGCGAAAAGCGCCTCCGTCCCCGCCAGATCGTAGGGGTCCCGCCACCGGAAAAGCCGGTTGCTCGCTGTCATAAGTCGGCTCCTTTATTTAATCCTCGTCGTCCTCCGCGTCCTCGTCCCGGAGCAGGTACTCCGTCAAATCCTTGGCCAGGGTGGCGAACACCGCCGTGGAGGTGGTGAAGCTGCCGCCGCCCTTGGGCAGAAGGGAGCTCTCCGGGGACTGGACATACCGCACAAAGGCCTGGGAGGCCGCCCGGTACTCCCGGACGAAGTCGTCGTACAGCCGCCGCACCGCCTCCTCGCTCTGGTCCTGGGGGAGCATCCGCTGGATGCAGGAGATGCTCAGGCTCTGCTTGAGCACGCAGATGATCACCAGACAGGCCAGGTGGACCCGGCCATACTTTTTCTTCCGGGGCGGCGGCATCACGTGCATCCGCACATAGTTGTTGATGATGCTGGCCGTCACGGCCTTCTCCTCGCCGCTCCGGCAGAGGGGGGAGAGGTACTCCGTCAAAAGAATGATCACCTGGTCCATATACAGCTCCAGCTGGGGCAGGCTGTCCCAATCCGGCAGATTGGCCCGGCTTCTGCCGTCCATCCACTCCGTCAGCCGCGCCTGCTCCATCTCTTCCATATCCATACCGCCGGTCTCCTTTCGCTCATTTTCTCCAGTATAGACAATTTCCACGAATAATGCAATATGGAAAACTAAAAAATAATACCGCCCGCAGGCTTGACATATTTAATGATACGATGTATACTAATATTAAATATTAGATATGATAGTAAACAAAACGAAAAGGAGTGACGGATTATGGCGGCTGAAAAGATTAAACGGACGCAGACGGCGGGGGAGGAGCTGGCCAACACCCTGTCCCACGGCTTGGGCGCGCTGCTGGCCCTGGCCGGGGCCATTCCCCTGGTGGTGCAGGCGGCGATGTCGGGATCGGCGAAGCGGGTATTCAGTCTGGCGGCTTACGGGATCAGCCTGGTGGTGCTGTACACGGCGTCCACGGTCTATCATGCGGTGAAGCGGCCCAGTCTGAAGGCGGTGCTGCGGGTGATGGACCACTGCTCCATCTTCCTTCTGATTCTGGGGACCTATATCCCCATGTCCCTGCTGGTGGTGGGGGGCAGGACGGGGTGGCTGCTGTTTTTGACCAACACCACCCTGGCGGTGATCGGGATTACGCTCAACGCCATCGACCTCAAGCGGTTCGACAAGCTGTCCCTGGCCCTCTACGCGCTGATGGGCTGGCTGGTGGTGCTGGCGCTGAAGGGGATTGTGGAGGCGCTGCCGCCCACGGGGCTGGCGCTGCTGGTATCCGGCGGCGTGGCCTACACGGCGGGGATTGTCTTCTACAAGTCCCAGCGGCACTATATGCACTTTGTCTGGCACCTGTTTGTGCTGGCCGGGAGCGTTTTGCAGTATCTGTGCATCGCCATGTACTGTATCTGAAACGAAGAAGAGCGGGACGGGGAGAATTCTCCCATGTCCCGTTCTTCTTTTAGAGGATGATCTCCATTCCGATTTTCTGCTGCTTCAAGCCGCGCTTCTCATAGAACCTCATTGCCCCGGGGTTGCAGGACCACACATTCAGAGTCACATTGTAGCACCCCATGGACCGCGCCAGCTCCAGCACGGCCTCGTAGAGCGCCTGCCCCACATGCTGTCCCCGGCAGCTCTCGTCCACGCACAGATCGTCCAGGTACAGGGTGGTCAGATCGTGGAAGGCACCCTCGTTCCGGTGCTCCTGGCGGACGCAGAAGGCGTAGCCGGTTACAGCCCCCGCCTCGTCCTCCGCTACCAGGACAGGCCGGTCCGGATCCTTCAGCAGGGTGCGCAGCTCCCCGTCGCTGTACTTTCTGCCGCCGTCCCGGAAGAGGTCGGGACGGCCCTGGCAGTGGACCCGGCAGACCTGGACCAGCAGGTCCCCCAGCCGGGGGATATCCCGCTCCTCCGCTTTTCGGATGTTCATACGCGCTCCTCCTTTTGGGGGATCAGATCCCCGATAAGCTCCATTACCACCGCGCCCCCCAGCAGGATGCCCGCCGCCGGGGGCACCCAGGGCACGCTGCCCGGCACGCTTCTGCGGCCCGGAGGCGGCTCCTCCAGCTGCTGGCACCAGGCGGGCTCCTCGGCGCTGTAGACCACCTTCAGGTGTTTAACACCCCGACGGCCCAGCTCCCGCCGCATCACCCGTGCCAGGGGACAGCCCTTCGTCCTGCTCAGGTCCGTCACCTCCAGCCGGGAGGGGTCCAGCTTATTGCCGGTGCCCAGGGCGGAGAGGATGGGGATGCCCCGCTCCATGGCCTGGCAGATCAGATCCACCTTGCAGGCCACCAAGTCGATGCAGTCCGCCACGCAGTCGTAGGGGCCCCAGAATTTTTCGTTGTCCCCCCGGTCGTATTTGCCCAGGATGGGGTGGACCCGGCAGGCCGGGCTGATGTCCAGGATCCGCCGGGCCATCGTCTCCGCCTTGCCCCGGCCCACGGTGGAGTCCAGGGCCCCCAGCTGGCGGTTGATATTGCTTTCGCTGTAGACATCCTGGTCGATGAGGGTCAGCTCCCCCCCGCCGGCCCGGGCCCGGGTCGCCGC
>JAIEIQ010000117.1 GCA_029065305.1 Oscillospiraceae bacterium | reverse complement strand
CGCTGGACGTGGAGGTCCACGGTGCGGCTGTCGCCCATGTAGTCGTTCTCCCAGACCCGCTCGTAGATGGTCTCCCGGAAGAGGGCGATGTTTTTATTCTGCAAAAAGAGGATGAGGAGGTTGTACTCCTTGGCGGTGAGCTGGACCGGCTCGCCGCCCCTGGTGACCACCCGGGACTGGGTATCCACCACCACGTCCCCCACAGTGACGCGGCTCTCAGTCTTGTGGTAGCGGCGCAGGACCGTCTCCACCCGGGCCAGGAGCTCGGCGATCTCAAAGGGCTTGGTGATGTAGTCGTCGGCCCCCAGCTTCAGGCCCTTGATCCGGTCCTTGACGGCGCTGCGGGCGGTGATGAAGATGACGGGGATCTCCATGGGGGCCAGGTACTCCATGAGCTCAAACCCGTCGATGCCCGGGAGCATCACGTCCAGGAGAATCAGGTCATAGCGCCGGCTGTTGACGGCGTCCGCGGCCTCGATGCCGGTGAACACGCAGTCACAGGTGTACCCGGCGGAGGTCAGGCTCATATCCAGGAGGTCCGAGATGGGCTTCTCGTCCTCCACAACCAGAATTCGAATCATTATGTCTCCTTTTTTGCCGCCCGTCTGGGGCGGGCAGATCGTGTGCGAACTTCTCTGCCTATCAGAATAACAAATCCGGGGGACAAATGCAACAGGGAGTTTGCGGGCGGCCGCCAAATCTCCCGTTGCGTTTTCCCGCCGTTTCCGGTATACTGTGGGGGAGACAGAGGGACGGAAAAGGAGAGCCGCAATATGAAGATCGTCACCATTTACACGGACGGGGCCTGCTCCGGCAACCCGGGGCCCGGCGGCTGGGGGGCCATCCTCCGGTACGGGGAGCACACCAAGGAGCTCTCCGGCGGGGAGAGGAACACCACCAACAACCGCATGGAGCTCACGGGGGTTATCCGGGCGCTGGAGGCCCTCCAGGAGCCCTGTCAGGTGGAGCTGTACTCCGACAGCAAGTATGTGATTGACGCCCTGGAGAAGGGCTGGGCCAAGGGCTGGCGGGCCAGGGGCTGGGTGAAGAGCGACAAGAAGCCGGCTCTGAATCCCGACCTGTGGGAGCGGCTGCTGGCGCTGTGTGAGATTCATCAGGTCCGCACCCACTGGGTCAAGGGCCACGCCGACAACCCCCACAACAACCGCTGCGACCAGCTGGCGGTGGCCCAGTGGCAGAAGCTGAAGTGACAGACGCAAAAGTGTTCACAGCTTGTTTACAGCATGGACATGATTTCTTCTTAATCTTTCGGTACTATGTATTCAGCAAAGGGGGCACACCCCAATGCGATTTCTCCCTCCTAAAACACACACAACACACACCAAAGAGCCCCGTCCGAGAGGATGGGGCTCTTTGGTGTCCGGGGAGAGGGCCGGCGGTAAGCGCGAATTCATAATTTGTTTACAGGGGCGACATGATTTCTTCTTAATCTTTCGGTACTATTACTTCAGCAAAGGGGTCACACCCCGATGCGATTTCTCCCTCCTAAAACACACAACACACACCAGAAAGCCCCGTCCGCAAGGACGGGGCTTTCTGGTGCTCAGCGGATGCCCAGCTTTTTGCGCATCTGGTCGGGGACCATCGCGTGGCGCAGGGCGGTTTCCGGAGCCACCCGGCCCGCTTTGCACAGGCTCAGGATATAGTCGTCCATACCCACCATGCCCTCGGCGGAGGCGGTCTGGATTACGCCGTCGATCTGGTGGATCCGGCTGTCGCGGACCATCGTGCGGACGGCGTTGTTCAGGTGCATGATTTCAAAGGCCGGCACCAGCGCGCCGTCGGTGGTGGGCAGCAGCTGCTGGCTGATCACGGTCTTGAGCACCTGGGCCAGCTGGACCCGGATCTGCTGCTGCTGGCCGGAGGGGAAGACATCGATAATCCGGTCGATGGTGTTCACCGCGCCCACGGTGTGGAGGGTGGAGATGACCAGGTGGCCGGTTTCGGCGGCGGTCATGGCGGTCTGGATGGTATCCAGGTCCCGCATCTCCCCCAGGAGGATCACGTCCGGGGCCTGCCGCAGGCTGGCCCGCAGGGCGGTGACGTAGCTCTCTGTGTCCATGGCCAGCTCCCGCTGGCTGATGATGCTTTTTTGGTTTCGATGGAGGTATTCGATGGGGTCCTCGATGGTGATGATATGGGCGTTCCGGCTCTGGTTGATGGCGTCCACCACGCAGGCCAGGGTGGTGGACTTGCCGCCCCCGGCGGGGCCGGTTACAAGCACCAGACCCCGGCTCAGCTCGGCCACCTTCATGACCTCCGTCGGGATGTCCATGGTTTTCCAGTCCGGGATGCCGAAGCTGACCACCCGGATCACCGCCGCCATGGAGCCCCGCTGGCGGTAGGTGTTCACCCGGAACCGGGCGGTTCCCACCACGGAGACAGAGAAGTCGTCGTCCCCGCTCTCGATATAGTGGTCGATGGAGCGGCCGGCCAGGGTGTAGAGCTCCCGGACCAGCTGCTCCGCGTCCTCGGGCATCAGCCGGTCGTCCCGCACCGGCAGGATGACGCCCTCCTTTTTCATGGAGATCCCCTTGCCCGCGATGATAAACAGGTCCGAGGCCTGCTCCTCCACCGCCTGCTTCAATATGCTCTGCACGCTTTCCATAGCTGCCTCCGCTCTTGGTTGTTCATACTTTTTCTTTATGGATAAAGAAAAAGTATCAAAAAGAAACACTTTTTGCGCAAAACTCCGTTTTGCTCGGGTTAGAAAAAGACGTCTACGTCGAAGAGCTCCATACTGGTATCCGGGGTCCAATCCCCGGCATAGACGGTGCGCCAGGTGAGGATTTCATATGTACTGCCCGTGAGCAGCAGCCGGACCTCCAGCAGGAGATCGCCCCCGGCGGGGACGGTATAGCTGGCCTCTATGCCCTCTGGGACGAAGTTGTAGGACACCTCTGTGTTTTCTACGGGTTCGCCGACGATGACAGCCGCCGCGATACTGGTGGCCTGGCGATCTGCCTCGTAGTATTCTGCCGCCCGCTGGGCTGTCAGCTCCGCCAGACTTTGCTCCCGCACGGCGGTGGACAGCGTCAGGACCGCGAACACCGCCATACACAGCACGCAGAAGATCATCACCAGGGACACCGCCCCGGTCATCGTTCCGCCCCGCTTCATGGCCTCACCTCCAGTGCGGAGATCGTCCAAAGGAGGATATCCTCCCCCGCCGCCCCGTTCTCGTTCTCCGTCCAGCGCTTGACCGACAGGGAGGCGTTCGCGCTGCCGTCCCCCGGCACTGTCAGGATCGCCAGCTCAAAAGCGCCCCGGGTTCCGGGGGCCAGCTTTTCCCAGTTTTTGTCGAACTCCAGAAAAAGAGCGTCTTCCGCCGCAGCCTCTCCGCCGGTGAGCGCGGCTGTCCGCTCCAGATCGCCGCCCGCGGCCTTGAAGCACTCGGCGGCGTTGCGGGCCTCCGCCACCGCTCGGGTGAGATCGGCGCTGTTCTGGCTGATGACCTCGCTCTTGACAAACAGTCCCACGCATACCGCCGCGCACAGGGAGAAGACCCCCACGCAGATGAGCAGCTCCGTCATAAAAAGGCCCGTTTTTGTGGGCCGCACTCGCTCGTTCATCCCTGCCCCCCGCTTCTGATCATCAGCTTTGCTGTCTCTGTCCGGCCGTCGGGATCGATATAAGTCAGCGTCAGCAGGCCGTCCCCCATCTCCGCCGTCAGGCTCTGGGCCTCGGTAATGGCGGTGCCGTCCTCCGGGGACATGGTCCAGCCCTGCTCGTACATGGCCTCCTTCATCCACCCCTCGTGGACGTAGAGGGCGGTTTCATAGGCTACGCCCTCCAGTTCCTCGGTGAGGAACACGGCGTCCACCTCCCCAAACCGGCCGGCGCGGACGCCTCCCGTCCGGTCATAGGCGTGGACCTTGGCGGTGATATAGGCCAGTCCCACCCGCTGCCGGGCGCTGCGCTCCACCCGGTCCGCCACCCGCTGGTAGATTCCGGCCCCGGTGGCCAGGCTCAGCAGCATGGTCACGCCGAATACGCAGGCCAGGGTCAGCGCCGCGATGGTTCCGGCGCCTGTGCTCCGCTTCATCCTCACCCCTGCCTTTCCAGTACCGTGATATCCGGCATGATGTTGGAGGCGAAGATATCGTAAAACACGCTGTACTTCTCCTCGTCCACCGCGATGCCGCTGCTCCTCTTCAGATCCTCATAGGTGGCCGGGTATGTACCCTCCAGCGCGTAGCAGCTCACCGCCGCCTGCCGCACCGCCTGCTCCGCCAGGCGCAGGCCCTCTCTATCGGAGACCTCCGACGCCTCCCGGACGCCCAGCACCATCCACGCCGCCACAGCGGCGAACACCAGCAGTCCCAGGACCGTGGGAACCCAGCTCAGGAGCCGTTTTTTTCCTCTCATGGCCCCGCTCCTCTCAGCCGATGGTGCTCAGCAGGCTCATCAGCGGCAGCATCACGCTCACCAGGATCACCCCGGCCAGAGCGCTGGTGATCACCACGATGGCCGGCTCAATGGCCCCCACCATCTGGTCCAGGCGGCGCAGTCCCGCCTCCTCCTGCCGCACCGCCAGATCCTCCAGAGTATCCGGCAGGGAGCCGGTCTGCTCCGCCAGCTTCAGCAGCCGGCAGTCCCGCCCGGCGAACAGGCCGCTGGAGGCCAGCGCGTCCGCCGCGCTGCCGCCGGACTCGATCTCCTCCCGGCATCTGGCGGTTTTCTCGTCAATTTCCTTCGCCCCGCCGCAGAGCTTTCCGGCCAGGGCCACGGAGTCGTCCATGGTCAGGCCGCTGCTCACCGCCATGGACATGGCGGAGGCGAACCGGGCCACGGCGATCTGCCCCAGCACGCCCCGCCCGCCGAAGGAGCGGCGGAACCAGCCCGTGAAACCCTCCCGCAGTCCGGGGACGGCGGCGACAACAATCCCCGCCAGGGCGAGGATCACGATCGCCGCGCCGATGCCGGTGCCCGCCCGGGCCAGCACAGCCCCGGCGTTCATCATCCCGGTGGCTACACCGCCCATGCGCACGCCCAGCTGGGCGAACACCCGGTCAAAGACCGGCAGCACCTGGGTCACCAGCAGCACCACCACCGCCACCATCACCGCCAGCAGCGTCAGGGGCACCATGATCGCCCCCCGGATATCTGCGGCCATGCGCAGCTGCCGGTCGTAGTGGCGGCTCAGGGAGAGGAGCACGTCCTCCAGCCGGCCGGTCTCCTCGGCCATGGCGATCATATCCGTCATATACGAGGGAAAAGCCTCTGTCCGGCGCAATGCGCCGGACAGGGGCGTCCCCTCCTCCATATCCTTGTACAGTGCGTCCAGCCAGACCCGCTGGGCCTGGTCCGGCTCGTCCTCCCGCAGCATGCTCAGGCCCTCCCCGATGGGGATGCCGGCCCGGACCAGCTGGTGCAGCTCCCGGCAGAACACCGGGAGATACTGGGATGAAACCCGCGCTTTTTTCATAGAGAAGGTCCTCCTTGATTAGTAGAGAAATTTGACTTTATAGTTGGTGCCGTTGCCGATATACTGCATAATGGCCTCGCTCTGGTTGCCGCTGGAGGCGAAGGTGGGATCCATCAGCTTCCACTCCTTGCCGTCAAAGTAGATGACCTCATCCACCCAGCCGCCGTTCTCGTCCCAGCAGTTGATCCAGGCGTGGTAGGTGCTGCCGCCCACGTAGCCCACCACCAGCTTGATGGGCACCCCCTGGCTGCGGAGCATGGCGGACATGAGGGCCGCGTAGTCGAAGCAGATGCCGGTCCCTGCGGCCAGAACGCTGTCCACATTGGGGACGTAACCCTTCTGGACGGTAGCGGCCTTGTTGGTGTCGTAGGTCAGGTTGTTGACCACATAGTTGTACACGGCCTCCACCTTCTCCAGGTTGGTGGTGCAGCTCTTGCACAGCTCGGCGGCCTTGGCTACGGCGGCGCTGTTCTCATTGAAGTTCACGTACTGGTTGGGCCGCAGGAAGGGTGCGAACTCGTCGGAGAGCTGTACGCTGACGGTACAGGTGGTGACCACCGTATACTGGGTGCCGGAGGCCTGCTTGTAGACGCCGATGCTGTAGCTGCCGTTCCCGTCGGAGAGGGGGAAGGTGTTATAGCTGCCGTCGGCGCTCAGGTTGTACTGGTACTGCTCCTTGGTATTGGGGCCGGTGATGAGGACCTTCAGCTTGGGGGAGCCGCCTCCGCTCCACTTGACCATCACATAGCCGTCCTTGGCGTTGGAGTAGTCGATGGTGGCGGAGTTCTCCGCCTTGGTGGCCGAGCCGCTGGCCACGGGCATGATCACCGTGCTGATGGGGGGCGCGCCGGTGAGGGGCACGGACTCGTCAATCAGTCCGCCCAGATCAATGATATCCCCTGTCTGGGGTCCGTCCGCCGCCGGAGCGGCGCAGCCGCTTACGATACCCGCCAGGAGCAGCAGGGCCATAAAGCCGCTGAGCAGTTGTTTCTTCATCATATGACACCGCCTTATCTTAAAAATCATCCAGGCCGAGCCCTGGTCACATGGATGTGACCGGATAAATTTCCGAAGCCTATCCATGCTAAAGATAGCATACCACGTCCGCCCTGTTTTGTCAACTGTTTCCTTGGGCTCCGCCGCCTGAAAGCCGAACATTTGGGGAGGTGCCCGGTTACAGGGTGAAAAAATAATTTCTCAGGGAAATCTGCCGCCCCGCGTTGCATTTTGGGGGGAGATGTGCCATAATGGGTCATGATCGAGGGCCAGGACCTCCCGCTGGCGGGGGGAGAGAGGATGTGATCCGGCGTGGATGAGAAACCGATTCTCCACATCAATATGCTGGGCGGCTGTTCCCTGTCCTACGGGGACAGGACGGTAGACGGCGTCAACTACCATACCAAAAAGCCCTGGGTGCTGCTGGCGTACCTCATCGCCTTCCGCAGCCGGGAGATCCCCGTGGAGGAGCTGATGGAGCTGCTCTACCCCGGCGAGGGGGGAGCCAACCCCTCCGGCGCGCTGAAGACCCTGGTTTACCGGGTGCGGACCATGCTGGAGGAGCTGGGGCTTCCGGACAGCCGGGATATGATTTTGGTCGCGCGGGGGTCCTACGCCTGGAACACCAGCGTCCCCATGGTGCTGGACGCGGACCGGTTCGAGCTGGCCTGCCAGCGCTCCGCCGACCCCTGGATCACGCCGGAGGAGAAGCTGGAGATCTGTCTGGAGGCCGCGGACCTGTACAAGGGGGATTTTCTCGCCAAGTCCATGGGGGAGGGCTGGGTGGCGTCCCTGTCCGCCTACTACCACTCCATGTATGTCCGCTTGGTGCAGACCGCCGCGGGCCTGCTCATGGGCCGGGAGCGGTGGGGAGAGGTGGTGTCCCTCTGCGCCCGGGCCATCCGGATCGACGGCTACGAGGAGCACTTCTACTACTATCTGATCCGGGGCCTGGCAAAGACGGGGCAGGCCGCCGCCGCTATGGCCCAGTACAAGCGGATGTACAACCTCTTTTATACCGAGCTGGGGGTAACGCCCTCGGCAGAGCTGGCGGAGCTGTACCGGGAGATCAGCCGGGAGCGGGGCCTGAGCGCCAGACGGGAGGCCGGCGACCTGCTGTCCATCAGCGCCTTTCTGCGCAGGGAGGAGCGGATCTCCGGCGCGTTTTTCTGCGAGCTGGAGGTGTTCCGGGACATCTACTGTCTGGAGGCCCGTTCCATCGCCCGCTCTAGGCGCGGGGTCTATCTGGCGTTGATCTCCGCGTCCATGCGGGACGGCTCCCCGCCGCCGCTGAAAATGCTCAACAGCTATATGGACAAGCTGGAGGAGTGCATCCAGGGCGCCCTGCGGCGCGGGGACGTGGTCAGCAAGTACAGCGTCTCCCAGTATGTCCTGCTTCTGCCCGCCCCCACGGCGGAGAAGGGCCAGTTGGCTTTGGGGCGCGTCACCGGCCGGTTTCTGGAGAAATACCCCCGGTGCCCTCTGGTCCTGCGGAGCAGCCTCCAGGAGATCGAGGCGGTGGATGACTGAACGGCGCGGCAGAAGGGCGGCAGAGAAATCCCTGCCGCCCTTCTGCCGCGTTTTTTGACAAAATTTTCTGCTGTTCTTGTGTTTCCCGATAAGTTCTGGTACAATGACTTTGCTGCCCTTCTCCAAACTGGCAACAGGGAGGAGGTGAAATGCCATGGAGCAGATCCTGCTGGATTTCATAGTGTCATTCATAGCGGGCGTGCTTGGCAGTTGTGTGAGCAAATGGCTCAACAGCGGCCGTAAGGGCAAGTAAGCACGCGAGGCCCCAGGGGATGCAGCCCTGGGGCCTCTTTTTGCGTGAATGTCATAGAACATTCTGATCCTGCTCGGCTTTCACCGTGACCATTATACCACAGCACTGCCGGGATATGCAAGAGAAAAGCGAAATTTTTCGAAGCCCGGATTTCACTCATCCAGCTTGAGCACCGCCATAAACGCCTCCGTCGGCAGTTGCACCGTGCCCAGGGAGCGCATCTTCTTCTTGCCCTCCTTCTGCTTCTCCAGCAGCTTCTTCTTCCGGGTGATATCGCCGCCGTAGCACTTTGCCAGCACGTCCTTGCGCATGGCCTTCACCGTCTCCCGGGCGATGATCCGCCCGCCGATAGCCGCCTGGATGGGCACCTCAAAGAGCTGGCGGGGGATGTTCTCCTTCAGCTTCTCGCACAGCCGCCTTGCCCGGGGATAGGCCTTGTCCCGGTGGGCGATAAAGCTCAGCGCGTCCACCTGATCCCCGTTCAGGAGCAGATCCACCTTCACCAGATCACTCTCCCGGTAGTCCGAGAGCTCGTAGTCCAGGGAGGCGTAGCCCTTGGTGTGGGCCTTGAGGGTATCGAAAAAGTCGTAGATGATCTCATTGAGGGGCATCTGATAGTGGAGCTCCACCAGATTGGTGTCCAGATACTGCATGTCCTTGAACTCCCCCCGCCGGTCCTGGCACAGGGGCATGATGTTGCCCAC
>JAIEIQ010000116.1 GCA_029065305.1 Oscillospiraceae bacterium | reverse complement strand
GGCTGGGATGGGAGGCGAGGCCCCCGGCACATGGACGGGCGTGGTTTCCTCCTGGGCCTCCGCTTCGCGGGCGTTCCTGGCTTCATGCTCCACGGAGAGATAGGAGACGGTGCGCCGCTCTCCGTCCGGCCCAATGCTGGAGACCGTCACATCATGGCGGTCCCGGAGCTTCTGCACATACTCGTCCAGCTTGTGGCCAGGGATGCCGCACATGGCCACGCGGCCCGTATCAGGGAAATTGCGCTGGGTGAGCATCAGCTCCAGCTCAAAGGAGGCCACCCGCGCATCCGGTCCGAACATCTCATAGAAGTCCCCCAGCTGGTACAGTACGATGTTGCCGGGATGGGCCTTTTTCACAGCTTCATAGTCCTCCCGAAAGCCCATACTGGCAGGCATGGGCGCATGTCCCGCCGGGGCCTCCTCCTGGGGAACAGAAAAAGCAGAGGGCGCGTCCGCGCTCTCTGCTTCCGGGATAGCCTCCATCTGTTCCCGCTGGGACGGAATTTCCGGGGGCATGAAACTCAGCTGTAAACCAGCTCCGACAAAATAATCTCCTCCGCCTGGGCCTTGCAGCTGTTCATCAGTCCCACCCACGCCATCTGGTCGCTGGCTTTCAGCTGCTCCGTGGCCCCCGCCGCCTTCGCCAGCTGGGGCATCATGGCCTCCAGACGGCTGCTGGCCGCGTCCTCGATCTCCAGACAGTGGCTGAACAGGGTCCCGTCCATCGCCATGGTCCCCCACAGTACCGGGCGGTGTTCCTTCAAGTACCGCAGGCGCATCCTCCCGTACTTCCCCAGGTCCCGGTCCGGCTGCTCCGGCAGTGCCACGTTGGGAAACAGGTAATCCCCCGCTTGGGTGTAGGTCAGCTCGTTCTTCATACTCCGTACTCCTCTCCGCGCCTTTTGTGCGCTCATACTGTTTGACGGTCCTCTCAATCTGCCGCAGCACCTGTTCGCTGGACTGGCTGATCGCCATACCCAGGGCGGTCACGGTGTTCCTGGTATTGAAATCGAAAATACTTAAAAAATCTTCATGCTGGAAGTAGTTTTCCGGTTCCAGGCCACAGCGGGACATGAGGGTATAGGCGATGCTGACCGTGGCGGCGCTGCGGAACGCCATTTCGATGTTCAATTCATCATACTCCTCCAGGAAGGAGCCGTCAACGATGTGGAGGAGGTCGTACTGGTGGTCGGTCCAATATTCGCCCGCCAGCTGCGCGGCAATCTGCCCCAGCTGGTCTGTGAGGCCGTCCGCGCCGGATACCTCAAAGCGTTCCTCCAGCGCCGCCGTCACTATGTCTTGGTGTTCCTCCCGGTACTGCCAGAGGTTGGGATTCAGTCCCTTTTCATCCTTCCGGTCTGTGTCGGCCACGTCGAACACATAGCGCAGGGCGGGCTTGCCCCGGCTGTTGTCAATGAGGGCGATACCCCTGGAGCCGCGCCGGATGTACCGGCGCATCCGCTTGTTCCAGAAGTCCCACTCCGCGCAGGCGGTGGCTTCGGGCCGCTGGGTGTAGATCATCAGCTGTTCCGGGAAGGGGTATTTGTAGAGCCGCCCCGCCGTGGCGAGAAAGGCGGTCCACTCTTGATAGCTGCTTGTGATCTGCCGGGCGGCGCTGTCCGCCATTTGCAAGGCCGCTTGGACGTTGTTACTCCCCATAGGCAGCGTCCTCCGGGTTAAAGTCGGGAATCAGGTCGAGAGCGGCAAAGGCCGTGTCGTCCATGCCGCGCAGCTTGTCCAGGGCGCTGCCGGTCAATTCCCGCAGCTCCGCCTCGTCCGGTTCCAGATAGCGGCGCATATCCTCCAGGGCGGCAATGGTCTCCAGCCGGGTCCCGCCTCCGCTGTAAATGCAGACCAGATTCCTCTCCTCAAACGTCAGCTCACTCATGTTATCGCTCCCTTTCCGCGCTCTTTTTCGGCGCTGTTTTTTTGCGGTCCTTCTGGGGCGGGGCGGCGTTCAGCTTTGCCAGGATGGATTTTTTCTCCCCCTGCTCCCGGCGCTGGGCCTCGGCCAAATCCGTGAGGGAAATGGGCTGGCCGGACCGGGCCTGCTGCTCCAGCTCCGCGACGGTGGCCTTGGGGCCGTTGTTGATGATGCTGTCGATCATCCCCAGGTCGTCCTCCAGCGACATCTCCGCATTTTTCAGATAGTTCTCCGGCTGGATGAAGTCGGGCAGCTGCTTGAAGCCATAGCTGTCGCAGTAGTGACAGGTTAGCACACCATTCAGCCGGATGGCAATGATGTCGCTGACGGACATGGACGGGCGCTGGTAGTCCGCCGGGTGGTCGTTGTTGAACACGTTCCACAGCCGCGCCAGGGCTTCATCCGCGCCGTTCACTTCAGACAGCGGGGCGGTGTAGGACAGATCGTAATTGCTCCGCTGAACGGTGAACCCCTGCATCAAAATGATATTCAGAGGTTCATAACGCAGGCGAAGGGTTTCCGCCTCAAATCGCAGCTGATAGATGGCAAAACAGTCTCCTCCGTGTTCCAGGAAAGCCCGTTCCCGTTCTTCCTGGTGGTTCATCCGGTCTGCCACAGCCTGCCGGAAGTCCTGGCTGGCCTCCCATTCCTCGCGGGGGATGGCGAACATCACGCCCTCCGGCTGCTCCATCAGATCCTCCCGGTCAAAGACCATCTCCGGGTCCTCGCCGGTCCGCACCATGTAGACGGTCATATCCCGGTCTACCAGCTCCGCGCCCCGCTCCCTGGACAGGGGCAGGAGGTCCGTTTCCTCATAGCCCAGCACCGCCAGATCATCCAGCGTCATGGAGCTGTCCGGCATGGGGTATTCGTCCAGAGAGGTGTCCCACAAGGCGGCATCCTCCTGTGTGAAATGCTCCCGCAGTTCTCCGGCATAATCGCGGACCTGTTCCGGCTGGATGGATTCCACAGCCGCCTCCAGCGCATGGTCAGAGCGGTCCCACAGTTCATCCAGGATTTCCATAGGGGCAAGGTCAACGGCCAGTGTGCCGATCTCCTCCATCTTTCGGATATGCTCCACAGCGTCCGTGATGGAGAGGCCGGGAGCGTCCAGCTGTCCGCCGTCCAGCTGTGCCATGTCGTGCTTGGTGTAGAGCGTGTAGTCCCAGCCCTCGTCACTGGCCTGAATGTGGAGGTACACAGAATCATCCAGAAGGTAGAGAGCCTCGTCCGCCTGCTCCGGGGGAGCGGGGACAGCCGGGGCCGTCTGCTCCGGTTTGTCCTCCACATGGAGCGGAAGGGCAGCGAAATTCTCCAATTCCTCCTGGGTGAAATATCCCGTTGCCTGGAGTTCGTCCTGGGTGCGGGGCCGGTCTACCCCGGAAATGACATTAAATACCCTGTCATTGTCGGAAATGTGCATCAGGGAATTGTCATTATTGAGATAATGTCCTCGATTGTCATAGTGGTCGCGCCTGCCCAGGTACACCTTGTCGTCCGGCCCCACCAGGGCATCCAGCTCCGCGCCGTCCTTGGTGGTGTAGGGACTGATCCGCGCCGCCACAACGGTAAAGAAGTCGTCCCGCTGCAATGTGCCGTTGTTCAGTTGGTCCAGCAGTCCGGCGCACACATCATCTGTGCCGCAGAAAAGGGGCTTCCCCGGCAGCAGCGTTCCCTGTTCCGTCCGCTCCTGGACTTCAATGAACGACTGACCGGAAATGCCGGTGGCTTTCAGTTCATACACATATTTCTGCTCCGGCGGGCTGGGCGGCTCAAAGTCCGGCTGGCGCACATCCCGCATGGTGATGGTCCCGGCCTCCAGCCCACTCAATACGCGCTGGCACTCGGACATGGTCCCCACAAAAACCGGCTTGAAGGGGAACAGCTGGCCGTCCCGCCTATGGTAGGTCTGGACCGCCATGCGGTCAACGGCGCTGTCAACGCCAAAAATAGGCTGAATCTTACAGACGAGGGCCGCGTCCCATTGGTCGCTCAATTTCTCCAGCCTGTCCCGGAAAACGGTGGTTTCGGGCCTGTCGGTATGCTGGGCAATATCGTTCAAGATACTGCGGAAGCCGATAAAAGAACCGTTCAGCATGGAGGGCAGCAGGGCCTCCTCCATGTTTGCTTTCTCCCGCAGTTCGGCATTGTTGGGCGCGGGAATCAGATGGGCCTCCTGCAATTCCACCAGATAGCCGCACAGGTCGGAGACAAACTTCTCCGGGGTGTCGGGCAGCGCCTGAATCAGCCCGTCCAGCCGTTCCAGCATGGTTTTGGCAGTTATCAGACTGTTATGCTCGGCGAGGTGGGCCAGAGGACCCCGAACGCCGTCAAAATAGCCGGTCTGCATCTCCGATACAAGGTCGGCAATGGATTTCTCTCTGGGGTCCAGGGTAAAGGGACGCTCCAGAATCCCCGCCTGATGGAGCTGGTCCATATAGTCGTACAGATCGGCGGCAAACTGTTCCAGCGTATCTGGTCCGGCCTGCTCCGGCTGGGCGGCGAGGTCAATGCCCCGCTCCTTACAAATCTCGGCAAAGTGCCGGTCAATGGTGCTGATAAGGCCGCTGACGGTCTTGGTGATGGTCTCCAGGCTGGCTTTCAGCTCCGGCAGGGACTTGTCCCGGCTCCACCCGGCGATGTAGCCCATGGAGTTGGCACTGGTGTCGATGCCGTAATACTGGCAGACGGCGAAGGACACGCTCTCGGCCTCCACCTCCATGGTGTTCTTGTCCTTGGCCTTGGGCGGCTCCTTATCCATGTTCCCGGCAGCGGCGGAGAGGCGGTCCTTCTCCCGGTCATGGAGGACCGCGTGACCGATCTCATGGACGGTGGCGCACACCGTCTGCACCTGGCTCATGCCCTCCCGGATGGAGATGGTCTGTTTAGTGAAGCTGCACACACCATCCGTATCGGGGGCCAGGGGCGCAAAGGAGATGGGCATGGGGGACGTGCGCCGCAGAGCCTCCATGAACGCCTCATACTGCTGCACATCGCCGGTCAGGTCGGCGGAGAGGCTGGGGAGGGGCTTGCCCTCCGTCTGGTCGGCGGTAAAGACTTTCACCGGCTTGAACAGAGGGATTTCCACAGTCTTTTCATCCATGATGATGTTGCCGTCCCGGTCCCGTACCGGGGCCTGGGTGTCCGGGTCCAGCCGCATCTCCTCAATTTTCTTTTTCAGCGGCGTGGGGGCAATGATGGTCAGCCCCTTCTCGCCCTTTTTCACATGCCGCCCGAACTGCTTCCACTTGTTGAACCCGGCGGCGGGCATGGAGGCGTGGGGCCGCTGCATGTGAATGAGGATGGTATTGTTGACGGAATAGCTGTGGAACCGGGACATGGTGCGGAGGTAGTCAAAGTACCGTTCGCTCTGAAACAGGTCCTGGATATTCTGCTCAATACTCGCAACGATTTCCTTGACCCGTTCCCGATTGCTGGGCTTCTGGTCTGCCACGGCAAAAATCTCCTTTCAAAGTAGTAATTCCGCAAATAGAACGCAATTTCAGCCCTCCAAGGGTAAAGTTATGCCCCTGGCCGTTTCCACGATTTCAAGCCCTTGCGCCGCAAGTCTTTCCAAGTCCCTATTTGCGGAAGTCCGGGGCCGCTTTCGCCTTGCGTTCCCGGTCCCTCCGGCGGCGCTCCCGGACGGCGCAGGCGGGGCAGTATTTGACCGAATTGGACCGGGGAAAAATCTGCTTGCCGCAGATGCGGCAGTTTTTAGCGGACCGCTCCTGCATGATCTCCGCGCACAGCTCCCGGTCAGCGGGGAGGACGGCGGCGCGGAAGTATTTGCAGATCAGCGTGGGGGAAATGAGCTGAGGACAGGGGCAGGGGTCGCCGTCGTC
>JAIEIQ010000115.1 GCA_029065305.1 Oscillospiraceae bacterium | reverse complement strand
TCCCCCAGGAGGCCCACGGCCCCGCTGCCGCCCTCGTCCCCGCCGCTCAGGCAGTACAGAGCCCCCTGAACTGCGGACATAAACTTCTCACTGTTGCGCAGGATGTCCCGCCGCCGGAGAAGGGCCTCCTCCTCGCCGATCTTCAGCTCCGCCCGCTCCAGCTCCCCGATCTGGAACTGGAGGCTGTCCACCCGCCGGGCCTTCTCCGCCTCGTCCATCTCTAACGAGCGCATTTTCCGGCTGGTGGCCTCCATGGCCTCATAGCGGGCAGTGTAGGCCGTCAGGGGTTCCTCCACCCCGCCGTAGCTGTCCAGATAGCCCAGGTGGCGCTCCTCGTCCAGCAGCAGCTGGCCGTCGTGCTGGCCGTGGATGTTCAGCAGCTGCTGGCCCACCCGGCGCAGCTGGGCCACCGTCACCGGCCTCCCCCCCACGCGGCAGGCGTTCTTCCCGTCGGCGTAGATCTCCCGCTGGAGCAGCAGCTCCCCCTCCTCGGCCTCCAGGCCGCACGCGGAGAGCTCCGCCATCGGCGGCACGTCCGTAAACACCGCGCTGACGAAGGCCTTGGCCGCGCCGGTGCGGATGAGGTCCCGGCTCGTCCGCTGGCCCAGCACCGCCCCCATGGCGTCGATGACGATGCTCTTGCCCGCGCCGGTCTCGCCGGTCAGGGCGTTGAAGCCCCGGTCGAAGGTGATGTCCGCCTCCTCGATAACCGCGATGTTCTCAATGTGCAGAAGCTGAAGCATTCTCCCACCTCTCTCTCCGCTAGTTCAGCATCTCGTGGATCTCCTCGCACAGGACTCGGGCCGACTCCCCGTCCCGCATGATGAGGATGGCCGTGTCGTCCCCCGCCAGGCTCCCCACCATGGTGGGGATGTTCATGCTGTCCAGAGCCGCCCCGGCGGCGTTGCCCAGGCCCGCCATGGTCTTGACCACCACGATGTTCTGGGCGAAATCCACGTTGACAATGCTCTCCCGGAAGATGGTGCGCAGCTTGTCCGCCACGTTCAGGCGGCTGCGCTGGACGGACACGGCGTACCGGTACCGGCCCTGGCCCATGGGCTCCTTCACCAGATGGAGCTGCTTGATATCCCGGGAGATGGTGGCCTGGGTGCAGGCGATGCCCTGGGCCTGGAGCCGCTGCTGGAGCTGCTCCTGGGTGTCGATGGGCTCCGATTCGATGATCTCCAGGATCTTCGACTGTCTCTCATTCTTCATGGCCGATGCCTCCCGTCATTTTTGTGCGCAGCACCTCATAGATGCTCTTGTCCGTCAGCCGCACCAGCTCCGTCTCGTACCGGGAGCGGCTGACGCGGACCTTGTCCCCCGCCCGGAGGGAAAACGCCTTCCCCCCGTCCACGGACAGGTAGACCTGCTTGCGGCTCTTGTCCGCCGGGGCCACCGTCACCGTCCCGGCGGCGGAGAGGACGAAGGACTTGGAGAACACCGTGTGGGCGCAGATGGGGCTGATGACAAAGTTCTGGGCCGTGGGCTCCACGATGGGCCCGCCGGCGGACAGGGAGTAGCCCGTGGACCCGGTGGGGGTGGCCACCACCACCCCGTCCCCGGAGAAGAGGCCCAGGTGGTCCTCCCCGGTGTCCACCTGGAGGCGGATGACCCGGGCCATGGCCCCCTTGCAGATCACAGCGTCGTTGAGGGCGCTGTTGGTGTAGACCGTCCAGTTGTCCCGGACCACCGATACATCCAGCATCATCCGCTTCTCCCTGCGGAACTGCCCCCGGGCCAGGTTTTTCAGCAGGTGCATCTCCCCCACCTCCACCTCGCTCATGAACCCCAGGCTCCCCAGGTTCACCCCCAGCAGGGGAATCCCCCGCATGGAGACGCCCCGGGCCAGATGGAGGATGGTCCCGTCCCCGCCGAAGGCCACCACCAGATCGCTCCGGCGCAGCTCCTGCTGGAGGGGGCGGCAGGGGACGCCGAACTGGGCGTCTCCGCCCTCCGGCTTGAAGGGCAGGCAGTAGACCGTCTCCAGCCCCGCGCCCCGCAGTATTTCATCCGCCTCCTTGGCGGCGGCCAGCCCCTTGTCCCGGTAGGGGTTGGGGCAGAGGATCACCCGCTTCAAGCCCATCTCTACTCCTCCAGCGCCCCGTGGGATGCGTCCACCAGCGCCCGCAAATCAAAATTCTTTTCCGCCCCGGGCCCCTTCTCCAGCCAGCCCAGGTACTCAATATTCCCCTCCGGACCCCGGATGGGGGAAAAGGTCAGGTCCAAAACGGCGAAGCCGCTCTCCTCCGCGTGCTCCAGAAACCGCTCCAGCACCTCCAGGTGGACGGCGGGGTCCCGGACCACGCCCTTCTTGCCCACCTTCTCCCGCCCGGCCTCGAACTGGGGCTTGACGAGGCAGACCGCCTGCCCCCCGTCCCGCAGGACCCCGGCGATGGCGGGGAGGATCAGCTTCAGCGAGATGAAGCTCACGTCCACGCTGGAGAAATCCGGCTCCTCCGGGATAAGCTCATGGCTGAGATACCGGGCGTTGGTCCGCTCCAGGCACACCACCCGCTCATCGCTCCGGAGCTTCCAGGCCAGCTGGCCGTAGCCCACGTCCACGGCGTAGACCTTTTTCGCCCCGTTCTGGAGCATACAGTCGGTGAAGCCCCCGGTGGAGGCCCCCACGTCCATGCACACGGCGTTCTCCAGGGCAATGGGCCAGAGGGCCATGGCCTTCTCCAGCTTCAGCCCGCCCCGGCTGACGTAGCGCAGGGTCTCGCCTCGGATCTCAATCTGGGCCGACCGGTCCACGGCGGTCCCCGGCTTGTCCAGGCGCTGTCCGTTCACGAAGACCTGCCCGCTCATGATGACGGCCTGGGCCCGCTGCCGGCTCTCCTGGAGGCCCCGCTCCACCAGCAGGACGTCCAGCCTTATCTTCTTGCTCATACGTTATCTCCCCACAGCGCCGCCGCCACGCTTTCTCCATCCAATCCCAGCAGCCTCCGCAGCTCCGGCACCTTCCCCTGCGGGGCGAAGGCCCGGCCCAGGTTCTTCAGGCACAATTGCTCCAATCGTATCCCCCGGCAGGCGATCTCCGCCGCCAGCCGCTGGCCGACGGAGCCCGCCTCCAGGCAGTCCTCCAGCACCAGCAGCCTGCCGGTCCTTCTCACGGACTCCAGCACCGGCTCCGGGTCCAGGGGGGCAATGCGGTGGAGTTTGATCACCTCCGCCTCCACCCCCCGGCTCTTTAAAATCTCCGCAGCCTTCAAAAGCTCCTCCGTCAGCGTTCCGTAGGACACCAGGGTGACGTCCCTCCCCTGCCGCAGGACTGACGCGCCCGCCCCGCTCCAGGGCGGACAGCCCTCGATGCCGCCGCCTCTGGGGTAGCGGATCGCCACGGGGCCCTCCATCGCCAGCGCGGCGCGGAGCATGGCGCGGAGCTCGTCAAAGTCCGCCGGGCACAGCACGGTCATGCCCGGGATCTGGGTGAGATAGCCCACGTCCTGACAGCCGTGGTGGGTGGGGCCGTCGGCCCCCACCAGCCCTGCCCGGTCCACCGCCAGCACCACATGGAGGCCCTGGAGGGCCACGTCGTGGAGAAGCATGTCGTAGCCCCGCTGTAAAAAGCTGGAGTACACGGCGAAAACGGGGACCATCCCCTGCCGGGCCATGCCCGCGGCCATCGCCACGGCGTGGCCCTCGGCAATGCCCACGTCGAAAAACCGCTTGGGCCACGCAGAGGCAAACTCCTGCAAGCCCGTCCCCTCCGCCATGGCGGCGGTGACGGCGCAGATGCGCTTGTCCTCCCCCGCCAGCTCCACCAGCTCGTGGCCGAAGACGTAGGAAAAATCCGGCGTCCGCTTCTCGGCGGGGCCCTCCGCCGGGTCGAAGGGGGCCACCCCGTGGCACCGCTCCGGTTTATTCTCGGCGGGGGCGTAGCCCTTCCCCTTCCGGGTGCGGACGTGGACCAGCACGGGGGCGCGGAGCTCCCGCGCCCAGGCCAGGGTGGTGCACAGCTGCTCCACGTTGTGGCCGTCCACCGGGCCCAGATAGGTGAAGCCCATGTCCTCAAACATGGAGCAGGGATACAGCGCCTTTTTCAGATTGGTTTTGATCCGGTGGTTGACGCCGTAGAGCTTCTTCCCCCCCGGCAGGCGGTTCATTACGGCATGGTAGCCGTTCTTGAACCGGTAGTACCCGGGCCGCACCCGCAGGCGGCTCAGGTGCAGGGCCACGCCCCCCACGTTGGGGTCAATGGACATGCCGTTGTCGTTGAGGATGACCACCAGGGGCTCTCCGGAGTCCCCGGCGTCGCTGAGGCCCTCGTAGGCCAGTCCGCCGGTGAGGGCTCCGTCTCCCAGAAGGGCGGCGACGCTGTAGTCCTCCCCCTGGAGGGTCCTGGCCCGTGCCATACCCAGGGCTACCGACACGGCGTTGGAGGCGTGTCCGGCCACGAAGGCGTCGTGGACGCTCTCCGAGGGCTTCGGGAAGCCCGCCAGCCCGCCCAGCTGCCGCAAAGTCGAAAACAACTCCCGGCGGCCGGTAAGGAGCTTGTGGACGTAGCACTGATGGCCCACGTCGAAGACCAGCCGGTCGCGGGAGGTGTCGTATATCCGGTGGATGGCTACTGTCAGCTCCACCGCGCCCAGATTGGAGGCCAGATGCCCCCCCGTGCGGGCCACCCGCTCCACCAGCTCCCGGCGCAGCTCCCCGCACAGCGCCGGCAGCTCGCGGGCCGGCAGCGTCTTTACGTCCGCAGGGGACGAGATACGATCCAACAGCAAAATCAGTCACCTCGCGGTCTGCATTCTTTTTCTTTTGAAAAGAAAAAGAATCAAAAAGAAACCTCTGCGGCAAAACCCTGTTTTGCCTTCTCCCTTCGGGGGTGCGGTCTTGAAAATTCCGGGTCTATTTTTCCCTATTTCTTCCGGGAGAATACGTGCATAACCCGACCCACCAGCTGGAGGACGGCGGTGCTCTTGTCAATGGCGAAGGTCTTGCCGATGGCCTTGCCCCCGATGGTCAGGCCCGAGACCAGGGCCGTCACCGCCAGGGAGAACACCACCGAACGCAGGCTCAGCGCCTCCTGGAGCCGGGTGACGATGATAGCCGCCGTGGAGCCGGAGATGATGCCGCAGATGTCGCCCACCACGTCGTTGCAGAAGCTGGAGACCTTATTGGCCCTGCGGATGAGGCCCAGAGCCTCCCGGGCGCCGGGGGTCTTATGGGCCGCCATGGAGTGGAAGGGCCGCTCGTCCGCCGCCGTCACGGCCACGCCGATGATGTCGAAAATAATGCCCAGCAGGATGAAAGCCGCCAGCACCGCGAACGCGATGGGCAGCCCCGCCCCGTCCAGCGCCTCCTCCGACGCCAGCGACAGCACGGCGGAGAGCACCACGGATATGAAAAACACCTGTACAGCCCACCGCATCCGGCCCGGCTTCTTTTTTTCCTGTTTCTTTCCCTGCCCTATGTCCAAGCAGAAACCGCCTCTCTTTATGTTATGATAGTTTGATTTTTAAAAGCGCCAAACGGCGGCAGCGGCCAGAGTAAATCTTACGGCTTAGGTACGGGCTGGATTTCCCCGGAAAGCGCCTCCCGTTGCCGGTCAGGTGGTTTCCCTTTCAGCCCTCCGGCGGGTTGTTGCCTGACCCGCTGCCCGACTGCCACTTAGTCCGCACTGCAATCCCCTGTCCGCCCAATGACGACAGCCTAGGTGTTTTCCACCACAGTCAAACCGCCTCCTAGCCTCTTTTGCAGGCAGGGTTTCAAGGGGCGATCCCGCGCCCCTCCCTGGCCGGGGAGGAACGGGGTAGGTCCCCTATCCGCGCCATACCCACGCAAGGCAGGCTACATCTGCACACAGCGTTCACGGCTCCAGGCCGGGTAGCACCGCAATACAGGTTTCTCACCTGAGCCGTACACAGGTCGCGTGCCGCAGAGGGAGTACGCCCATGCACGTGAACAGGTCTCCACGCCCGCAGGGTCGGCCTCCCCATGCCATTGGGGAACGCCCTACGGCCGCAAGCGCGGTTTTGCCGCGCTTTCCATCCAGCACCCACCCCAAACTGGGCGTAAGAAGCAGGCACCAGAGGTTTCACAGCTATGCCCTTAAAAGGATTTTTAGGCCCTTCTTCAGAGACGGCAGATCTGACTAGGATACTGCGCCGCCGTTTGACGGGGGACAGTATACCATATGCGCTCCCGAGATTCAAGGGAATATACAGATTTTTTTGCATATTTACAGATTATTTACATGAGACCTCCGCGCTGTGCCAAAAGGGACCCCGCCATCTGGCGGGGTCCCCCGGTTCCTCAGGCCGTATAGCCCGCAGATGTGTCGATGGTGATGGTTTTGCTGGCGTTGTCCCAGCCGATGCCAAAATCAAAGGCCTGTCCGATGTCACGGAGCTTGAAGTAGTTGTTGCCGTTGATGGTGTAGGCTGTCAGAGCAACCTCCTTGCCGTCAATCAGCAGCTTGGAAGCGGAGACGCTGGCGCTCTGGGCCCCGGTACCCTTGGCGGACATCTCCCCGCCTGCCGCAGTGTAGCTCTGGCCGGAGGTCAGCGTAATCGTCTTGCTGGCGTTGTCCCAGCCTACCTCAAACTGCTTCTCCGTGCCATTCAAAACATAGGCCAGGTCACGGAGCTTGAAGTAGTTGCTGCCCTCGATGGTATAGGCATCAAAGGCCACGTTCTTGCCGTTGACCAGCACCGTGGAGCTGTTGGGGTTGACCGTGAGGCCCGTAGGTGCAGCAGGCGCGGCGGGAGTGCTGGGTGCGCTGGGCTGGGTGGCGGGACCGGTACTGTTGAAGTGCATGGTGGGGCTGAGTTTGGCGCCCTCCTCCATTGCCCATTCTCCGCGACACGCCTTCCATTGCGCTTTGGAACCGCTGTAGTAGACATCGGTCAGGCCGGTGCAGCCCTGGAAGATACCAAATGGAAAATCAAGGATGCTGGACGGGATCGTCAAGCTGGTCAGGCCAGGACAGTTTTTGATGGAAAATTTAGTGACGCCCTCGGGAACGGTCAGGCTGGTCAGACTTGGGCAGTTACCGACACTGACGCTTGGAACGCTGCCGGAGATGATCAAACTGGTCAGACTGGAGCAGTTATCGATCCCTCCAAGGCTGGTAACACTGCTGGGGATAGTCAGGCTGGTCAGGCTCGCGCAGTCATGGAGGCCTTCGAAGTTGGTAACACTGCTGGGGATGGTCAGACTGGTCAAACTCGC
>JAIEIQ010000114.1 GCA_029065305.1 Oscillospiraceae bacterium | reverse complement strand
ACAGCGGGAAGAGGAACAGGAAGGCCAGAATGACCAGAACGACGATGGAAAAAATGCGATAGGCGCGGCTGCTGCCGTTTTGTATTTTCATACCGGTACCTCCTTACTTTTCTTTCGCCAGCTTGAACTGGACAGCGGACAGGGCTCCGATGAAGAGGGCCAGCACCACGCCCATGGCGTTGGCGTAGCCGAAGTGGCCGGCCTGCTCGGTGAGCTTGAAGGCCGTGAAGTAGATGTGGTACATCACCGTATTGGTGTTGGACCCGCCGGAGGTCAGCAGCTGGATAAGCGCGAAGCACTGGAAAGAGTTGATGGTGGTGATGACCAGGATGTACAGGGTGGTGGGCATCATCTGGGCCCACTTGACCCGCCAGAACACCTGGAAGTTGGTGGCGCCGTCCACCTGGGCGGCCTCCACCAGGGTCTGATCCACGTTGCCCAGAGCGGAGACATAGAGCACAATGGGCTGTCCCACCGAGGTTGTGAACAAAATCAGGATGATGCACCACAGGGCAAACTTGGGGTCGCCCAGCCAGTTGATGTTCTTGTCGATGATGCCCGCGCCCTTGAGGACGTAGTTGAAGATGCCGTAGTAGTTGTTGTACATCCACTTCCACACCACGACCACGGCCACGGAGCCGGTGACGACGGGCAGGTAGAAGATGCAGCGGAAGGCCGAGAGCACCGGTCCCTTGAGCTTGTAGATGGCGGAGGCCACCCACAGGGAGAAGGCGCAGACCGTGGGCACACTGACGACCACGATAACGATGGTGTTCCACAGAGCCTGCTTAAAATCCTTGTCCTGGAAGAGCTTGGCAAAGTTGCTCAGGCCGATGAAATTGCCCAGCATGGAGGTATCCCGCATGTTGGCATCGGTGAGACTGGTGAGAATGCAGATGACCATGGGGATGATGACGAATCCGGCGAAGAAGATTAAACTGGGCAGCATGAAGAGGTAGCCGGAGATATTTTCCCGCCTCTGCAGCGCCCTGCTCATGGTGGCGTTGGACTGTTTGGCCAAGTTGAGCACTCCTTTCATGCACAGCTCCGGTTTTTCGGAGCGGATGGGGGCTCCGCTGGGAAATTAAAGTGCGCCCCCTCCCCGCGCAGAACGGGGAAGGGGCGCGCGAGCCCTTTCTAAGCGGATATTTCTCTGTCGGGGGATCAGGCGGCGCCGTTGGCCTCCGCTGTGCCGGCGGCCAGGGAAGCGGCCACATCCTCACCGTTGCCGATCTTCTGGAGGGTGTTCCACCAGGAGGTACGGGCCTGGGCCCAGCCGGTGGTGACCTGATAGTAGTCGCCCAGGTTGGGCAGGATGACCTTGTTGTAGTCCATCATGATGGGGTTGTCGTCGAAGATGGTGGACAGGTCGGTGCCCTCGGCGGCGGAGCGGGCGGAGAAGAAGTTGGAGATCTTCGCGGCCTCGGCGGCGTGCTCGCTGTCGCAGAAGTACTTGACGAACTGCTTGGCGGCGTCGATGCGGGCCTGATCGCCGTTATCGAAGATGCCCAGGCCCCAGATACCGCCCTGAAGCTTGGCGCTGCCGTCCTCGGAGGGGAAGTTCATGCAGACGATCTCCTCGCCGTTCATGGTCTTGCCCGCGCCGGTGCCGGCGGTGTTGGGATCGAGCTGCTGGGCGATGTTCCAGCAGAAGGCCATCTTCAGGATGCCCTGGTAGAACAGAGCGATCTCGTCGCCGCCCTCCAGGGAGGCGTCGAAGGCGATGCCGTCCATGCCCTTGAGCTGCTCCAGCGCCTGGACGTTCTTGGGATCGTCCCAGGTGTAGGCGGTGTGCTCGGCGTTGGCGAAGGTGCCGCCGTACATGTTGTTGATCAGAGCGCGGGTGCCCTGGTCGCCGCCCTGGCCCTTGCAGTAGACAGCGCCCACGGTGCTGCCGTACTCGGCGTACAGAGCGTCAACGGCCTTGATGAAGTTCTCGGTGGTCCAGGTGTGGTTCTCCAGATCCAGATACTGGTCAGCGCCCGCCGCCTTGAAGGCGTCCAGGTTGATGCCCATGCAGTGGGCGGTGATGAACATGGGGTACTGATAGATCTTGCCGTCGGGGCTGGTGCAGGCGGCCAGAGCGGCGGGATTGATCTCGGCCTTGTCGGTGTCGTCGATCATGTCGCTCAGATCCACCATGTAGCCGCTGGCGCCCCAGTTGGCCACCAGACGCTCAGGCCCTTCCATAATCAGGTCGGGGGCGCTCTTGGCGGTGATAGCGGTGTTCACCTTGTCATCGCCGTCGGCGTAGGCCAGCCACTCCAGGTTGACCTTGATGCCGGTCTCGGCGGTAAAGGCGTCGATGAGGGGCTTGACGTTGGCCTCGGTGGACCAGCCGCCCACGGGGTAGATCCAGGCGGTGATCTCTGTGGCGCCCTCTGTGGGAGCGGGGGCGGGATCGCTCTGGCCGTCGCCGGCGGGAGCGGGATCCTGGGTCTCAGCGGGGGCGGGATCCTTGCTGGGAGCGGGGTCAGGGTCCTTCTGGCCGCAGGCGGCCAGAGCCATGAGCATGCTCATGGCCAGCAGCAGAGCAAGAAGCTTCTTCATACAAAATCCTCCTTCAATTATGTACCTTTCCCTTCTGTGGAAATCCCTAGAGATTTCCTAAGTGCATGGTACTAAATTCTGTGAATCTTGTCAATACTTTTCTGATTTTTTGTGAAAATAATTTTCAAGCAAATTCGATTCTGGTTTTTTCTTTCCAAAAGGAGCCTTTTCGCCGGGGAATCAGAGGTGTTTTTCCGCCAGAGCGTCCGCCACCTGGCGGCGGTGGGCCCGGCAGGTCTCCAGATCCCGCCGGCAGACCTCGGAAAACAGCACGTCCGTCACAAAGATCATGGCGAGGCGGGCGGGCACAGAGCCCAGCTGGAGGGGGCTCTCGTTGGCCCCGCACTGGAGCACCACATCCGCCAGAGCCGCGCCGGGGGAGGTGGGGAAGCGGGTGATCAGGATGATCCGCGCCCCCCGCTCCCGGGCCAGGCGGGCGAGCTCCACCAGGTCCCTGGTCGAGCCGGAGAAGGAGAAGAACAGAATCACGTCCCCGGGCCCCAGCTGGGCGGCGGCGATGGTCTGCATATGGGAGTCGCCGACGGGAAAATACTTGCCCGACACCGTGGAGAACAGGTGCGCCGCCTCCTGCGCCGCCAGCATGGACCCGCCCTGGCCCATGCACAGCACCTTGTCCGCCCGCTCCAGCAGGTCCCCGGCGGCTTTGACGGCCTCGGGCCGGAGGAGCCCCAGGGTCTGCTCCATGGCGTCCAGGTTGGCGGCGTAGAGCTTCTGGCACATGTCGAAAACGGTATCCTCCGGCGTGATCTCCCCGGAGAGGGGGTTGCCGCCGCCCCGGGGGGAGGTGGCGTTGGCCACCGCCAGCTTGAAGGCGTTGTAGCCCTTGTAGCCCAGCCGCTTGGAGAAGCGGGAGACCGTGGCCTCCGCCACGCCGCAGGCCTCCGCCAGCTCGGAGATGGACATGTACTGGGTGTCCCGCTGGTGGATGATAACGTAGTCCGCCACCTTCTTCTCCGCCGCCGTCAGGTGGTAGTAGGCGTTGCTGATGCGCTCAAAGGCGTTGACCGGAGCCATCTCCGCCCTCCTTTCCCGCGCCGGGGCGCGCTTATTTTTCCTCCAGAATCTGTCCCAGAACCCCCTCGGCCATGATGAGGGAGCGGGGCACGTGGAAGGGGCCCTTGAAGGTGGAGCCCTTGGTGGAGGGCATGGTGGGCCTGCCGTCCCGGCGGAGGTAGCCGTACCACTCGCCGTAGTCCGGGTCGCAGAAGTGCTCCCGGCAGTAGTCCTCCGTCTTCCAGAACCAGTCCAGGTACTTCTCGTCCCCCGTATCCCGGCAGAGCATACTGGAGGCGATCAGGATCTCGTTGTGGGGCCACCAGAGCTTCATGTCGTGCTCATAGGCCTCCGGCGGCTTGCCCAGGCAGTCGGTGAAGTACAGCAGTCCGCCGTACTCCTCGTCCCAGCCGGCGGCGATGGCCCAGTCG
>JAIEIQ010000113.1 GCA_029065305.1 Oscillospiraceae bacterium | reverse complement strand
ATGTCGGTGCCGCGGCCGGCCATGTTGGTGGCCACGGTGACGGCCCCCAGCTTGCCGGCCTGGGCCACGATCTCCGCCTCCCGCTCGTGGTTCTTGGCGTTGAGGAGGTTGTGCTTAATGCCCTCCTTCTGGAGGAGCTTGGAGAGCTGCTCGTTCTTTTCGATGGACACCGTGCCCACCAGCACCGGCTGGCCCTTGGCGTGGCACTCCTTGATCTGCTCGATCACCGCCCGGTACTTGCCAGCCTCGGTCTTGTAGACCACGTCCTGGTTGTCGATGCGGGCCAGGGGGCGGTTGGTGGGGATCTCCACAATATCCAGCTTGTAGATGGCGCCGAACTCCTCCTCCTCGGTGAGGGCGGTGCCGGTCATGCCGGAGAGCTTATTGTAGAGCCGGAAGTAGTTCTGGAAGGTAATGGTAGCCAGGGTCTTGCTCTCCCGCTCCACCTTCACCCGCTCCTTGGCCTCGATGGCCTGGTGGAGGCCCTCGCTGTAGCGCCGTCCGAACATGAGCCGGCCGGTAAACTCGTCCACGATGACCACCTGGCCGTCCTTGATGACGTAGTCGATATCCCGCCTCATGACGCCGTGGGCCTTGATGGCCTGGTTGATGTGGTGGGCCACGGTGGAGTTCTCCGGGTCGGACAGGTTCTCCAGGTGGAAGAACTCCTCCGCCTTGGCGATGCCCCGGGCGGTGAGGGTGGCGGTGCGGGCCTTTTCGTCCACGATATAGTCCGCGTCGATGTCCACGTCCTCTTCCGCCTTGTCGTCGGTCTCGGCGATCACCAGCTTCTTCAGGGGGCGGACGAACATCTCCGTCATGTCGTACATCTGGGTGGACTTCTCCCCCATGCCGGAGATAATGAGGGGGGTGCGGGCCTCGTCGATGAGGATGGAGTCCACCTCGTCCACGATGGCGAAGCTGTGGCCCCGCTGGACCAGCTCCGCAGCGTAGAGGGCCATGTTGTCCCGCAGGTAGTCGAAGCCCATCTCGTTATTGGTGCCGTAGGTGATGTCTGCGGCGTAGGCGGCCTGCCGCTCCTTCTTGTCCAGGCCGTGGACAATGAGGCCCACCGTCAGGCCCAGGAACCGGTGGACCTTGCCCATCCACTCGCTGTCCCGCTTGGCCAGGTAGTCGTTGACGGTGACGATGTGGACGCCCTTGCCGGTGAGGGCGTTGAGGTAGGCCGGGAGGGTTGCCACCAGGGTCTTGCCCTCACCGGTCTTCATCTCGGCGATGCGCCCCTGGTGGAGCACTACGCCGCCCACCAGCTGCACCCGGAAGGGCCGCATCCCCAGGACCCGGACGGAGGCCTCCCGCACGGCGGCGAAGGCCTCGGGCAGAATGTCGTCCAGGGTCTCGCCCTTGGCTAGGCGCTCCTTGAACTCCGGGGTCTTGGCGGCCAGCTGCTCGTCGGTCAGGGCCTGGTATTCCGGCTCCAGGGCCTCGATCCTGTCCACAACGGGATAGATCTGCTTGAGCTCCCGCTCGCTGTAGGTACCAAAAATTTTCGTCATCAAACCCATTATACAAACACTCCTCTTTTGTGAGAGTAAAAATGCACACACAAATACAGGGTACAGTATAGCACATCCATTCTCTCCCGTCCAGCGGCAATTTGTCGGGTCTTTTTTTAATCTGAGTTTGAGCTCTGCCCGCATCAAAGCTCAGGAAAGCGCCTGCGGAGGAGGAAAATCGAGAAAGGTCAGACAAAAAATCAGTCTGCAAGCGGCGCAAATCCGCTTGCAGACTGATCTTTTTGGCGCAGCGGGAGGGATTCGAACCCTCGTGGGATTGCTCCCAAACTGATTTCGAGTCAGCCCCGTTATGACCACTTCGATACCGCTGCCTGTCCTGCTTCCCGTACGGCGGAAACCTCCGTACGGGAAGTATATTTTATCACATAGCGTCCGGTTTTGCAAGGGCTTTTTCGCTTCTTCCGCAGTTTTTCCGTCCAGCGCTATAACTGCAGCGTCTGACCGCCGTCCTCCCCGTCCTTCCTCTTCTTTTTCGAGGTCTGGTCGTATCCGAAGTCCTTGGCGGCGGAGGCGGTGTCCCGGCTGAGCATGGCCTCCATCACCTTGATGTCGCTGACCACATCCATGGCGTCGCTGGAGTAGAGCTGGTCCAGCTGGTGCTCAAAGCCGCCCACAATGGCGTCCATGGTCTGCTCGATCCGCTCCTTTGCCTCCCGCAGGTGCTCCCCCTCCACCCCGGTCTCCTCAAACTCCGCGTAGGCGTCCAGCAGCTTCAGGGTGGTGGGCAGGTAGTAGTCGAAGAAGGTGTGGATCCGCTCCCGCTTCTCCGGGTGCTCCTCCACCTCCTTGAAGATCAGGGCGCTGACCTGCTCCAGCCGGTCGATCTTCCGGCTCAGCTCCGGGTCGGCGATGCGGTCGTTGGCGCGGCGGATGTCCCGGAGAACACCGGAGTAGCCCTCTCCAGCCTCCTTGGGTGGCTCAGGGACGGGCTCCTCCTCCCGGACAAATACGGGCGGCTCTTCCTCCTCCAGGGTGGCCCCGAAGCGGAGGAAGTACCCCCGCTCATAGTCAATATAGGCGTCCTCCCCCAGATAGCCCTTGTCGATAAGCTTCTGGAGCTCCTTTGCCGCCTTCTCCGGGGTGCGGTTCACCCGCTTGGCGATCTCACTGAGGGGCATGGCGTCCACGTTGCCGATGGCCAGGATATACCGCTGGCTCCGGCGGGACATCTGGTTGAGGTACCGGCCCCGGAAGAACATGACCCCGCCGGAGCTCAGGAAGCCAAGGCTGGCAAAAAACTCCTGGAATTCCACATAGTAGCCGCCCAGAAGCTGCGACGTAAAGTCCGCGCCGAGGCAGAATCCGGCAAACAGGCAGAACACACCGAGAAGCCGCAGCAGCACCCCGGCGGGCTTGGCCTTGACCTTTTTCTTTTTCGCGGCCTTCTTGGGTTTAGCTGCGGCCTTTGGCTTCGGTGCGGGCTCGGCTTTGGGGTAGACAGGGCCCGCCGTACTGCCGGTATTCTGCCGGATGGTCCGCTCCACCTCGTCGGCGGTGCGCTGGAGCGTCCGCTCCACCTCCGCCGCCGTCTTGCGGATGGCCTGATCGGTCTTGCCGGAGGTCTGGGCGAGCTTCTGATCCAGCGTCCGCATGACCTTGTCCACCGCGTCCTCCACGCTCTTTTCCACCTTGGCCCCGGCGGCGCTGCGCCGCTTCTGGTTGCCCTCCCCGCCGAAGGTGTTGAAAAACAGCAGGATCAGGGCGATGGGCCAGGCCCCCACCGCAAACATCAGAATGATCAGCGGCCAGCTGTACCAGCCGGTGTTATCCTGCCCCTTCCGGCCGCTGGAGCGCTTGGGCGGATCCGAGTAGTCGGGGGGCTGGCGTCCGCCGCCGGTGAATTTGTTCTTGTCGTAGTAGTCGCCCATGCTACCGCTCCCCCTTTTTCCGCAGCTTCGTCTTCCTCCCCTGGGAATCGACCAGGTAGGTGTTGTCCAGCTGGCTCCGCAGACTGCCGGTCACGGAGTCGATATACTCCCGCCGGAGGGCGTCCCGCTCCCGGAGCTCCTCCTCCGTCAGGCCCTCGGCCTTCGCCTTTCGGGCCAGGGCGTTGATACGGTCGATCTTGTGCTGTTCCATGTGATGCCTCCTCAGAGATACCGCTCTATCGTAATCCCGGTGCGGCCCTTTTTGCTCAGGCCGCCCACCTCCCGAAGCCTGGCCCTGCCGAAGCCCCGGGCGGTCAGCACCGCCCCCTCCGCCACCGGTTTGTCCGGCTTGAGGCAGGGCACGTGGTCCAGATTCACCCGGCCCGCGGAGATGAGCTCCGCCGCCCTCCCCCGGCTCATGGAGAAGGCCGTGGCCGTCACCGCGTCCAGGCGGAGGGAGGACACCGTGTCCCGGATGAGCTTCACCTGGACCTGGGGGAGAATCAGCTCCTTCCGCCCGATCTCGGCGACGCGCAGCTTCACCCGGCCCGCCTCCCCCCACTCCCGGAGAAAGAAGTCCCGCAGGGAGGGCGCGGCAATGATATCCGCGCTGTGAGGGGAAACCAGGATGTCCCCCAGCCGGTCCCGCTCCACGCCCAGGCCCATGAGGCTCCCCAGGATATCCCGGTGGGTGAGGGCGCTGTCCTGGCCGTGGAAGGAGGCCCGGAGAAAGACCAGCTCCCCCTCGGCGTCCTCCGCCCAGCCTGGGAGAAAGACGGCGATTTTCCGCTCCGCCTCCTCGTATCCCCCGTCCAGCACATAGCCGGACCGGACCCCGGCGGCGTTCAGCAGGGCCTGAACCAGCTGCTGCTCTCGCGGAGAGAGAAAGAGCGTGGCAGCGGGAATGTTCTTCCGCTGGGACTGCTCATATTTGTCCAGCACCTTCGCCAGGAGGAGCCGGTCCTCCGGCTCCTGGGCGGTTTTTGCGATGATTGTCGATTTATCCATGTAGATTCTGCGTCCTGTACAACTGCGCGTAATCGCCGTTTTTCGCGATCAGCTCCTGGTGGGTGCCCTCCTCGCTGATGACGCCGTCCCGGACCACCAGGATACGGCTGGCCTTGCGGACGGTGGAGAGGCGGTGGGCAATAATCAGCGTGGTCCGCCCCTCGGCCAGCTCGTCGAAGGCCCGCTGGATCTTGGCCTCAGTGATGCTGTCGAGAGCGGAGGTGGCCTCGTCGAGGATGAGCACCGGCGGGTCCTTGAGGAAGATCCGGGCGATGGAAATGCGCTGCTTCTGCCCGCCGGAGAGGAGGACGCCCCGCTCGCCCACGTAGGTGTCGAAGCCCTCGGGCATGGACATGATGTCGTCATAGATCTCCGCCCGCTTGGCGGCGGCGATGACCTCGTCGGCGGAGGCTCCGGGGCGGCCGTAGCGGATGTTCTCCATAATGCTGGCGGCAAAGAGGAACACGTCCTGCTGGACCACTCCCACGTTCCGCCGCAGGCTCCGCTGGGTTACATCCCGCACATCCAGGCCGTCAATCCTGATGCTGCCGGCCCCCACGTCGTAAAACCGGGGGATAAGGCTGCAAAGGGTGGTTTTTCCGCCGCCGGAGGGCCCCACCACGGCAATCGTCTCCCCGGGCTTGACGTGGAGGGAGACGTGGTGGAGAACCTCGGTGTCGTCCCGCTCGTAGGAGAAGGACACGTCCTCCACGTCGATCTGCCCCCTGATGCCGGAGAGCTCGATTGCGTCTGGCTTATCCTTCAGATCCGGCTCAATGCGCATGAGCTCCACAAACCGGCCCAGCCCCGCGACGCCGTCCACCAGCATCTCCGAGAGGTTTGCCAGCTTGCGCATGGGGTTGATGAAGGTGGTGATATAGAGGAAGAAGGTGGTGAGGTCGATGTAGTCCATCTCCCCCTCCATGATAAGCCACCCGCCTATGGCGATGATCGTCACAGGCATGATGCACATAAAGAACTCCATGGAGGCGAAGAAGTTGGCCATGGCCTGATACCGCTCCTTCTTGGAGGTCTTGAAGCGCTCGTTGGCCCCGTTGAACTTCTCGTTCTCGGCGCTCTCGTTGGAGAAGGCCTTGGCGGTGCGCATACCGGAGATGCTGGACTCGATATCGGCGTTGATGCTGGCGATATTCTGTTTCACCGCCCGGGAAGCCCGGACCATCTTCTGCCGGTTGATATTCACCACAATAAGGAAGGTGGGCACCAGCAGGAGCATCACCAGGGCCAGCTTCCACTGGATGGTGAACATGATGGCGATGGCCCCCGCCACCGTGACGCCGGAGATGAAGAGGTCCTCCGGCCCGTGGTGGGCCAGCTCCGTGATGTCAAAGAGCTCGGCGGTCATGCGGCTCATGAGGTGGCCGGTGCGGTTTTTGTCGTAGAAGCCGAAGGAGAGAGTCTGGAGGTGGGTGAAGAGATCCTTGCGGATATCGGCCTCCACCAGCACGCCGAAGGTATGGCCCCAGTAGCAGACGATGTACTGCATGACGGAGCGGAGGAGGTAGGCGAGCAGCAGAATGGCGATGACCGTGAAGAAGGCCGTGTAGCGGCTCTCCGGAATGAGCTCGTTCATGCAGATTCGGGAGACAAAGGGGAAGGACAGGTCGATAATGGATATGGTCAGGGCGCAGACCATATCCATCAGAAAGAGCTTCATATGGGGGCGGAAGTAGCTGACGAAGATGCCCAGCAGGCTCTGCCTGTGGAAATCGCGGGTTGCCATGAGAGGGAGCCTCCGTTTCTATAGGATGGATGTCTATCATTTCACAATTTATCATTGTAGCATATCCTCATTTGTGATGCAACAGGGGGGAAAGATTAAATTTTTATTATCCCCCCGGCCTCCTCTCAGGGGCGCAATATTTTTCCAATTCCCCCTTGACAAATCTGTTCTACTGTAATAGAATATCACTTGGGTCATTCTATCGCGATAGAACCCACTCAGGAAGGAGCAGCGCCATGGAAGAAAAACTGTACGACAGCGAGCTGCGGATTCTGGAGAATCTCTGGACCGCCGGGGAGCTGACAGCGAAGGACCTGGCCGCACTGGCAGCGGACCAGGTGGGCTGGAGCAAGACCACCACCTACACCGTGATCAAAAAATGCGTGGAAAAGGGCCTGGTGGCCCGGGAGGACCCGGGCTTCCGCTGCCGGGCCCTGGTCAGCAGAAAGGAGGCCCAGCAGTGGGAAACCAGGGACCTCATCGACCGGATGTACGGCGGGTCCGCCGACCGGCTGGTGGCCTGCCTGCTGGAGGGCCGGACCCTGGACCGCCCCGAGATCGACCGCCTCCGCCGTCTGGTGGAGGAGCTTCGATGAGCGCCGGAGCGCTGGGGGCGCTGGGCCAGGCGTCCCTGTCCGCCGCGACCATGATTCTGGCCGCCGCCGTGCTCCGCCTCCGGTTTCAGGAGCGGGTGCCCCGGCGGGTGTTCTGCCTGCTGTGGGATCTGTGCCTGCTCCGGCTGCTGATACCGGTGCGGATCGCCTGTCCGGTCTCCATCCGGGCCCTGCTGGACCGGGGGCAGACGCTGGTGCAGGCGGAGGCAGTCCAGGAGGTCTGGTATACCGGCTTCACCCCCGGGCCGGGGGCCGCTCCGGCGGAGGTCTTCACCGGGGCCCTTGCGGAGGAGGCCGTTTCCGGGAGCGCCGGGGGCCTCCATCTGCCGGTCAGCCTCCTCCCGCTGGTCTGGGGACTGGGACTGGCGCTGTGGGCCGCCTGGTTTCTGTGGGGCCACCTGCGGAGCCGGAGGGTCTACGCCATGTCCCTGCCTCTGGACAACGGCTTTGTCCGCTCCTGGCAGAGGGAGCACCCCCTGTTCCGCCCGGTCCAGGTCCGCTTCAGCGACCGGATCGCCGCGCCTCTGACCTACGGTGTGATCTACCCGGTGGTGCTCCTGCCCCGGGGGATGGACCTGGCGGATACCGCCGGGCTGGCCTGCGTCCTGGAACACGAATACACCCACATCCGGCGTTTCGACGCCCTGCGCAAGTGGCTTCTCGCCGCCGCCCTCTGCCTCCACTGGTTCAACCCCTGCGTCTGGCTGCTGTACGTGCTGGCCGGGCGGGACATGGAGCTGAGCTGTGACGAGGCGGTGGTGCGGGCCGGGGCAGACCCCGGCGGCTACGCCCTCACCCTGCTGGATCTGGAGGAGGAGCGGGGCCGCTGGAGCCCCCACGGGAGCCACTTCAGCCGGAACGCCACCGAAGAAAGGATTCGAGCAATTATGAAACGCAAACAGATCTCCCTTGCCGCCCTTCTGGCGGTACTGGTGGTAATGTCCATCGCCACCACCGTCTTCGCCACCAACGCCCCAGAGACGGACTCCTCCACCCGGCAGGGCGCCGGCGCCGTCAGCACCGGGATGATAATGGACAGTGTCATCAGCAAGCGGGATGAGAACGGCAATACCCTCTACTCCGCCGATGAAGGAAAAAGCTGGATGAGCGAGGACCGCTATCGCGCCGAGTACGGCGATTGGGGCGAGAACTGGCAGGTGGAGTGGTGGACCGCCGAGGAGTACGAGGACTGGCTGGAGCAGGAGAAGAAGGACCTCCAGGAGATCATCGGCGAGCGGGGCTACACCGCCTCCACCGGCTGGTTCACCTGGGACCAGAAGAGGGTGGACGAGACCATCGCCCTGTACGAGGAAATCCTGGAAAACATCAAAAAGGGTGCGCTGTACTCCAAGCGGGTTCTGGACCGGGACGGCAATGAGATGGGCGACATCTCCCTGGGCATGGACGGCTTTGTGTCCACCTGTGACGAGCAGGCCCAGGACGCGCTGAGCGTGTCCACCGTGTTCACCTCCCCGGCGGATCTCTCCGGGCGCTGGGAGGAGGCCAGGGTAAATGTATCTGAGCTGCTGAAGGCCTGCGAGCCCTACGGCCTCACCGGCAGCGAGCAGGACGGCCTCTTTTACAACGGCCAGCGGGTGCGCTGCTTTGTGGACGGGTACTCCCTGGGGGAGCCGGGCCTCTACGGCATCGGCTACACCTATATTGACGACGGCGGAACCGTGGATGTCCACACCCTCCGGGGGATCATATTCAACCCCGACGGCTCATATAATCCCTACGGAGAGCTGACCGCGCTGGCCGCTGCCGGGGAGGCGGGCTTTGACCAGGATATCATCGACTGCGCCCAGCCCTCCGCCGGTCCCCAGGTTGCTGTGGCTGCCGGAAACGCCGGCGCCGCCGGCGGGCGGACCTTTGAGGAGATCTTCGCCCAGTACAAGGACTACGGCCTGACCTACGAGCCCACAGCGGGCGGACGGGGGAACCTCTTCTACAACGGCCAGCCGGTGGCCAGCTTCGCGGACCAGCGGCCCGACGGCGGCGTGTTCAGCTTCATGTCGGACAGCGGCGAGGGCCTGACCCTGCGGACGGAGTACGGCGGGGACGGCGTCCTGCTGGGCCTCAAAACCGCATAAACCGGCGGGCACAGCCTCCCTGACGCAAAAAGCGCCCGTCCCCCACGGGGGACGGGCGTTTTTCTCTGTCAGGCTACTGTTCGAGCGGCGGGAGGGATTTCAGCTCCCGCAGGCACTTGGGGCAGATATTCTTGCCCCGGAAGATCGAAATGTCTTTTGAACTGTCACAGAAGATACATGTAGGACGGTACTTCTTCAGTACGACTGTGGAGCCCTCCACATAGATCTCCAGTGCATCCCGCTCCGCAATGTCCAGCGTCCGGCGCAGCTCAATCGGCAGTACGATCCGTCCAAGCTCATCAACTTTCCTGACGATCCCGGTGGATTTCATCACACAGCCTCCTTCACGTTTTTCCCTTCACTACTGATATGCTAGTGTTAGCATATCATAGACGATGTGCCCTGTCAACCGGGTTCGACTTATTTTTTTCCAAAAATTTCGAATATTTCCGTCACAAAAATTATATATTGTGCAAAGAAACGGGAAGCGGACGGGTCTGTTTTCCATATTCAGGAAAAGGAGTGAAGCATATGGCAATGGCTTGGGTCTGGACGGGGATGGTCTCTGCGGCGGTCCTCTTCGGGCTGTTTCAGGGAACCATCGGCGCGGTGGGAAACGCGGCCATGGAGGGGGCGGCGGCAGCGGAGCAGCGGTGTCTGAGCCAGTCTCTTATACACAACTCCCACCCA
>JAIEIQ010000112.1 GCA_029065305.1 Oscillospiraceae bacterium | reverse complement strand
GCCTTCATGCCCTCGAACATCATCTGGGCGTAGTGGAGCACGCAGGAGGCGGGGTCCAGGCTGATGGGGCCGTAGGGGACGATCTTGCCGTCGTGCCAGCCCTGACCCTCGTCGTAGTCCATGATGAACATGTGGTCCGTGAAGTACTTGCCAAAGCCCAGGTTGGACTGGTCGGGCTTGGGCTTGGGGTTGTTGGTGCGGGTCACGGGAAATTGATAGCTCATGATAATATCTCCTTTGACTTCTATTTATATGGATCGGTTTTTGCCGGTCTAACTGTTAAACGCCCGATAGAGAAAGGTGACGATTTCGCCCCGGGTGCAGGTCCGGTCGGGGGAGAAGGTCCCCTCACCGGTTCCGCTGGTTACATCCGCCGCCATCGCCCAGAGTACGGACGGGTAACGGCTGTCTGCGGAGTCCATATCCGTGATGGGCGGGATGCTCTGACCGGTGAGGCCGGGACGGCCCAGCGCCGCCCAGATGTAGTAGACCGCGGCGGCCCGGGTGCAGGGGTCCTTGGGGTCGATGTCCTGCCCGTCCTCAGACAGCACGCCGTTCTCCTGGGCCCACACCAGGGGCTTGTAGTAATATGCGTCCTCCCGGAATCGGCCCCGGAAGGGGTCGGCGGTCCCCTCCGGCTCCCCCAGCGCCCGCCACAGGAAGGTCAGGATCTCCCCCTTGGTGCAGGTCCGCTCCGGGGAGAAGGTATTTTCGCCCGTGCCGCCGGTGATGCTGTTTTTCACCGCCCAGAGCACCGGCTCATAGTAGTACTTGCCCTCCGGCACGTCCACAAAGCCGCTGGCGTTGGGGGTCTGAACGGCAGGGGCGGCGGGTGTGCCGGATACCGGCCCCCGGTTGCCCACGGGTAGCTCAGTGGTAAGGTTTGCGAGGCTCTGATCTATCGCGTAGTAATTGATCTCGGAGCCCTGCTGGAGCGCGGTGAATCCGGATGCTGTCATGCTTCCGTCCTGATAGATACGGGCGGAACATGCGGAGGCGGAACCCGTGGCGTAAGCAAGATTCTGTTCCGGAGCGACCCGTGGCGTCAGGTACATCGCCTCCGGCATGGAGATCTTGTTGGTGCGATAATAGTTGCCGTCCCGGTATTCGATGAACTCCTTGGCGCTGCCGCCATCGGCCCACTGCCACAGCGTACCGTCAGATGTCCGGGCATACATGGTACACCAGGCGTTCAAATCTCCATTGGCTTCCGCATAGCCGTGCGCATCTGTTCCAAAAATCTCCGTCACGTGATCCATAATCTTCATAGGAAGCGACTGTATCAGGTAAGCGCGTTCCCAGAAGGAATGCCCCAGACTGCCAACCATCCAGCCTGGATTATCGACCGCCTCGTATGCGCCGCCGTTGCCTAACTGTCCGCAGTTGTTGAGGCCCCAGGACCACAGACTGCCGTCGGTATCAATGGCGAAATACGCATCCGCGATGGAGTAGATGCTGGAAATAGCGGGGAGACCGGAAACTTTGGACAAACCATCAGTCTCAATCCGTTTTTCCGAATAATTAACGGAATATTCTTGTCCCATTACCGTTCCGTCCGCAGTCAGACAGTATTTACCTGCAATATCTACGATGCCAGACGCAACTTGAGAAATCCGGCTCTCTTCAAGCGTTTGACTTTTGAAAAAGCCCTGCCAGAGAGTTCCGTTCTCCTGTAAGTACAGAAGCACATACTCGGATTCTGCCGTAGTTATTTTTTTGACCTCGCTGGCAATTTGAAACTGGGAATGAATCGAGCAAGCAGGCTTGGATTTATCAAAGAAAACATACCACAACGTTCCATCCGTTTTCAAAACGGCCGAACTGCCTATATTGTCTGAGCAGATTTGCGCCACATCGGTCATCAGCATGGTGGGGCTGACGATCCTTGTGCCATCGGAACAGTAGGCCCACAACTCATGCTTGCTGTTGACCACAAATAGGACACCGTTGCTGGACGCCACTGTTCCATGGAGCGTACTGGTATCCGGGGCTGCGCTGGCCGGCCAGGGAGCCAGCCCCAGGCAGAGCGCCAGCGCCAGCAGCAGCGCCGCAGCTCTCTTTCGCGTCATCTTTCTCATATTCTCTCCCTCACTCTCAATCACTCAGGTTCGGTCCGTCCGGTACAGCTCCGGCCTCCGGTCCCGGAACACGTTGATAGAGGAGCGGATCCCCTCGATAACAGAAAAATCCAACGTGCCGGTGATGGTGGCCTCCCCGCTCCCGGCGCGGGCCAGGTACTCCCCCCAGGGGTCGATGATGGCGCTGTGTCCGCCGCAGGCGGTGTCGGAAGCGGCGCTGTTGCACAGAACCAAAAACATCTGGTTCTCAATGGCCCGGGCTCTCGCCAGAGTCTCCAGGTGCATGGTTCGCTTGGCGGGCCACTGGGCGGGGACAAAGAGCAGGTCCAGTCCCTCCAGGGCCATGGTCCGGGTCAGCTCGGGGAAGCGGATGTCATAGCAGATGATCAGTCCGCAGGACCTCCCGTCCAGCTGAAACCGGCAGGTTCTGTTCCCGGCCCGGAACGCCTCGTGCTCCCCGGAGGGGGAGAAGCCGTGGGTTTTGTCGTACTCCCCAGCCACTGCCCCGGTCCTGTCAAAGGCATAGGCGGTATTGTAGAAGCCGTCCGCCTTTTGCGTGGCCACGCTGCCGCAGACGATATTGACGTTCAGTTCCCTAGCCAAAGGGGAGAACACGGCCTTCGTCCGCTCCCCGTCCCTGTCAGCGCAGGATTCCAGGTCTTTCGGGAAAAATCCGGTGTTCCAGGTTTCCGGCAGGACCACCGTATCCGGGCGCTCCGCCTGTACGGCCTGCCGGACCAGCTCCTCGGCGTGGGCGAAGTTCTCGTCCGCCGCCCCCAGACGCATATCCATCTGGATACAGGAAATTTTCATACCCTTACCCCTGGTAATCCCGTCCCGCCTGGAGGGCCTTCATATTCAGCTCCACCAGCTGGGCTTTTTTCGGGGGAACCAGCTTGGAGACCGTGGCCTCCGTGCCCTCGAAGGTCAGCTCCGGGTTGTTTTTCAGCACATGGCCCATCATGACCATGTTGGCCAGAGTGGGCACCCCGGCGTCGTTGGCCATCTGGGTGGCGGGGATGTAGTAGACCTGCACGTCGCCGCGCTCCACCTTCTCACTGATGAGGGTGGAGTCCACATAGATCTGCCCGCCGGGGACCACGGCGTCCACATACTTCTGGAGGGAGGGCAGGTTCATGGCGATGAGCACATCCGGGTCGGTGATAATGGGGGACCCGACGGGATCATCCGAGAGAATCACGTTGCAGTTGGCGGTGCCGCCCCGCATCTCCGGGCCGTAGGAGGGAAGCCAGCTCACCTGCAGGTCCTCCAGCAGGCCCTTGTAGGCCAGAAACTTCCCGGCAAACAGGATGCCCTGCCCGCCGAAGCCGGCGATCAAAATCTGTGTCGTCTTCATTTGGCCTCCGCCTCCTTTGCCGCCGTTCTGTCCTTGTAGACCCCCAGGGGGTAGTAGGGGATCATATCGCTCTCCACCCACTCCAGGGCCTTCTGGGGCGTCATGCCCCAGTTGGTGGGACAGGCGGAGACGACCTCGATGAGGGAGAAGCCCTTCTTGTCCATCTGGTTCTGGAACGCCTTCTGGATGGCCTTCCCGGCGGCCTTCACATTCTTCACGTTGTTCACCGCCACCCGGGCAATGTACTCCGGGCCCTCCAGGGTCGCCAGCAGCTCGCAGACCCGGATGGGCCAGCCGCAGTGGTTCACGTCCCGGCCATAGGGGCTGGTCTGCGTCACCTGCCCCGGCAGGGAGGTGGGGGCCATCTGCCCGCCGGTCATGCCGTAAATGGCGTTGTTGACGAAGATCACGGTGATATTCTCGTTCCGGGCGGCGGCGTGGACCGTCTCCGCCATGCCGATGGAGGCCAGATCGCCGTCCCCCTGATAGGTAAAGACGATGTTGTCCGGGCGGCATCGCTTGATGCCGGTGGCGGTGGCGGGGGCCCGGCCGTGGGCCGCCTCGATCATGTCGCAGGCGAAATAGTCGTAGGCCATGACCGCGCAGCCCACCGGGGCCACGCCGATAGCCTCGCCCTCGATGCCGAGATTGTCAATGGCCTCGGCCACCAGCCGGTGGATGATGCCGTGGGGACAGCCGGGGCAGTAGTGGAGCACCGCGTCCGTCAGGGCGTGGGGCTTCTGGAATACGATTGCCATGTTACATCTCTCCTTTCTGGGCCTTGCGGATGCTCTCCAGCACCTGGCCGGGGCTGGGGATCATGCCGCCGGCGCGGTTGCACAGGCTCACAGGCCGGGTACACTCGGCAGCCAAACGGACATCCTCGATCATCTGGCCCATGTTCAGCTCCACGCACACGAAGCTCTTGACCTGGTCCGCCGCCTGCCGCAGAGCCTTGGACGGGAAGGGCCAGAGGGTGATGGGCCGGATGAGGCCCACCTTGACGCCCTCCTTCCGGGCGGCGGCGACGGCGTTCTTCGCCACCCGGGAGGCGATGCCGAAGGCCACCACGCAGATCTCCGCGTCCTCCATCCTGTACGCCTCGTACAGGACCTCATTCTCCTCCACGATTTTATACCGCTCGTAGCGCTCGAAGTTTTTCTGCTCCAGCTCGTCGGACTTGAGGTACAGGGAGTTGACGATGTTGTGCTTTCTCTGCATTTTGGTGCCGGAGAGAGCCCAGGGCTTGTCGTAGATCTCCACCTGGACATCCTCGAAGGTGATGGGCTCCATCATCTGCCCGATGGTGCCGTCGGCCAGGATCATGGCGGTCATCAGGTACTTGTCCGCCAGATTGAAGCCCTTGACGGTGAGGCTTGCCATCTCCTGGACGGAGGCGGGGGCCAGGACGATCATCCGGTAGTCGCCGTGCCCGCCGCCCTTGGTGGCCTGGAAGTAGTCGGACTGGCTGGGCTGGATGCCCCCCAGGCCCGGACCGCCCCGCTGGATGTTGACCACAAAGGCGGGGATGTCGGAGCCGGCTATGTAGCTCAGGCCCTCGCTCTTGAGGGAGATGCCGGGGCTGGAGGAGGAGGTCATCACCCGGAAGCCCGCGGCGGCGGCGCCGTAGACCATGTTGATGGACGCGATCTCGCTCTCCGCCTGGAGGAACACGCCGCCCTCGATCTTGGGCAGGCGCTTGGCCATATAGGCGGCAACCTCCGTCTGGGGGGTAATGGGGTAGCCGAAGTAGTGGCGGCAGCCGGCGCGGATCGCCGCCTCCGCGATGGCCTCGTTGCCCTTCATCAATACTCTCTCTGCCATGATTTCCTCCTTACTTCTCCACGGTGATGATGCAGTCCGGGCACATGGTGGCGCAGAAGGCGCAGCCGATGCACTCGTCCTGGTTGGTCATCACCGCGGGGGAATAGCCCTTTTTGTTGATCTGGTCCTTGGCGATGGCCAGGATGTGCTTGGGACAGGCGCTTACGCACAGGCCGCAGCCCTTGCATAGGTCTGTCTTGAAGGTTACTTTTGCCATAATGCTTCTCCTTTTATATGCAAGAATGGATAACTGATTCAGCCGAACAGCGGCCGGGGCTTGGGTGGGCCTCTCTGTTCCGGCAGGTCAAAATACTTCTCCTGTAATTTCATGGGCAGCACCTCCGGCACCCACCCGGCCAGCACCTCCGCCACATGCTCCTCCGCGCTGGTCAGCCACACCGGCAGTCCGCTCAGCTCGCTGAGCTTCTGCATATACGGCAAAGAATCCAGCACTGTGTGGATGGTAGTCTCGTGGGCCAGGTTGGCGTTGTTGACAATGCAGGTGAAGGGCAGGCCCCCGGCGGCCTCGATCTCCCGCATGACCTCCAGTGCCTCCTCCGGGGTTTTGGTCAGGGGCCGGCAGGGGTTGGCAACAAAGGCCATCCGGTAGTCGTTCTCCTCCAGGATAAAGGGCGTGTACCGCCCCAGGGCGTAGGCCCCCCGGTCGTCCCCGCCGATGTCCATGACGGCGTAGAGGCTCCTGTCCTCCACCAGCCGGTAGGCCTCCGCCGGCAGGGCCGGCAGGTCCACGTTGGTGCTGGCGAACTGGGGGGAGATGAGCGCCACCCCGGCCTCCTCCAGCTCCCGGGCGCTGTCCTTGGTGCGGAAGTAGGGGTTGACAATGTCCAGATCCGCGATAGCCGCCCGCTTCCCCTCCCGCGCCAGCAGAAGCGCGTAGTTGACGGCGATATTGGTTTTTCCCGAGCCGTAGTGCCCGGCAAAGAGTGTGATTCGTTTGTGTTCCATAGCCTCTATTATAGCTTATTGCGAATGATTTTCCCACTGGTCGTTTTTGGGAGCTCGTCCTTGAAGACAATAATCCTGGGGTATTTGTAGGGGGCGGTGTGCTCCTTGACGTAGCTCTGGATCTCCTTTTTCAGCTCCTCCGTCCCCTCGGTGCCGGGGACCAGGACAATGCTGGCCTTGACCACCTGCCCCCGGACCTCGTCCGGGGCGGCGGAGACGCCGCACTCGAGCACGTAGGGCAGCTCCATGATCACGCTCTCAATCTCAAAGGGCCCGATGCGGTAGCCGCTGGACTTGATGAGATCGTCCACCCGGCCCACATACCAGAAATACCCGTCCTCATCCCGCCAGGCGGTGTCCCCGGTGTGGTAGCAGCCGTCGTGCCAGGCGGCGCTGGTGCCCTCCTCGTTGTGGTAGTAGCCCCGGAACAGGCCGCAGATATCCGTCTTTTCCGCCCGGATGACAATCTCGCCCACCTGGCCGTCGGCCACGCTGTTTCCGTCCGGGTCCACCAGATCCACCGGGTACAGGGGCACCGGCTTGCCCATGGAGCCGGGCTTGGGGCGCATCCCCACCAGATTGCCGATCATCACCGTTGTCTCGCTCTGGCCGAAGCCCTCCATAAGACTCAGGCCCGTGTGCTTCTGGAACTGGTGGAAGACCTCCGGGTTCAGGGCCTCCCCGGCGATGGTGGCGTGCTCGATGCTGCTGAGGTCGTAGTGGCTCAGGTCCTGCTTGATG
>JAIEIQ010000111.1 GCA_029065305.1 Oscillospiraceae bacterium | reverse complement strand
TTCTCCACCGCCTTGATGAGGCCCAGGTTGCCCTCCTGGATGAGGTCCAGAAACAGCATCCCACGGCCCACGTACCGCTTGGCAATGGACACCACCAGCCGCAGGTTGGCCTCCGCCAGCTTCTGCTTGGACCGCTCCCCCTCCTTGGCCAGCTTTTTCAGCTCCTTGAGCTCCTCGGGGGGGATGGCGGCTTCGTCCAGCTCCCGGAGCTGCTCCGCCGCCAGGATGCCGGCGCTCATCCGCTGGGCCAGCTCCGTCTCCTCCTCCGGCGACAGCAGGGCCACCTTGCCGATCTCCTTCAGGTACATCCGCACCGGATCGTCAATGGCGAAGCTGTCCACCAGGGTGTTGGGGTCAACCAGCTCCTCCTCCTCGATCTCCGCGATCTCCTCCAGGGGCGGCTCCAGATCGTCGGGCAGCTCCGGCAGAATGTCCTCCTCGCTGCCGATGCTGATGGACAGGGACTCCAGGGAGTCGTAGATCTTCTCCATCTGGTCGCTGTCCAGCTCGATCTCGTCCAGCACGTCCATCATCTCCGACGACTCCAGACGCCCCCGCTTCTTCCCACGGGCGAACAGGTCCATCACCCGCTCGTTGGCCAGAAGGATGGACGCGGCGGGCAGGTTGGTCAGCAGCTTGTCCGGCAGCCGTTGATACTTCTTCTCCCCCTCCGGCTTCTTGGCCTCGGCCCCTTGGCCGGCGGACAGGTTCAGTTCTTCCTTTTTCTTACTACTAGACATGTCGCTTTCCTCCAGTACCCTTTCTTTCTTTCAGCCGGTCCACGGCGGCGGCCAGGGGATCGGCACCGCCGTCTCCCTGCCGCTTCGCCGCGGACGTCTTGATAATCTGTATGTAGTCCGGCAGGGAGCGCCCCGCGTTGGAGAGCACCTCCGGCTTTTGCAGAATGGTGGTCAGATGGCTCATCTCCTCCGGCGTCAGACGCCCCTCCAGACCGGCCAGAGCGGGGGAGCGGCCCTGCCCGTCCATCTCCCGCTGGTAGCGGTACACGCTCCCCAGCAGGGGCGAGCTGAACGCCTCCGGCTCCAGCTCCCCGCACCGCCTGGCCAGGGTCCCGTCCAGAAACAGCAGCCGCACCACCCCCTCCTCCGCCATGGCGGAGCGGTGGTCGGTGTAGCGCAGAGAGCGGTCCTTCGGCTGATGGAGGGCGGCGACGTTCAGGCTCTCCTTTTGCAGGGCGCGCCGGTCCTGCTGCTTCCGCCGTCCGCGGGCCCGCTTCACCTCCATCCCCATGGCCTCCCGGGAGATGCCGGCCATCTCCGCGGCCCGTCCGGCGTACACCTCCCGCTCCACGGCGCTGGGCATGGCGGCGATGAGGGCGCTGGCCTCGGCGGCGAAGGCGATCTTCTGCTCCCCGTCGGTGAGGTCGTACTTGGCGGCGGCGGCGTCCAGCCGGTAGTCCATCTGGTTCTCGCTGCCGCTCAAAATGGCCTCGAAGGCCGGGGGCCCCTGGAGCTTGATGAAGTCGTCCACGTCCTGCTTGACATACGCGCCGTCCTCCAGCCGCCGGGGCAGGCGCAGAACCCGGACGGTGAACTCGCTGTTCTCCAGCAGGGTAATGGCCTTCTCCGTGGCCGTCTGCCCGGCGGTGTCGTTGTCGTAGCAGAGGACCAGCTCCTTGGTGTACCGGCTCAAAAGCCGGGTCTGCTCCACCGTCAGGGCGGTGCCCATGGAGGCCACCGCGTTGTCGAACCCCGCCTGGTGGAGGGTGATGACGTCGATATTCCCCTCGCAGAGGATGATATTGGGCCGCTTGGTCTTTTTCGCCAGATTGATGCCGTAGAGGTTCCGCCGCTTGCTGTAGACGACAGTTTCCTGGGTGTTGAGATATTTGGGCTCGGACTTGTCCAGCACCCGGCCCCCGAAGGCCACGATATCCCCCCGCACGTCGATAACGGGGAAGATGAGGCGGCTGCGGAACTTGTCGTAGAGCCGCCCCTGCTGGTTCTGGACCGCCAGGCCCGCCGCCAGCAGCTCGCTCTTGGTGTAGCCCTTGGCGATCATGGCCGTCAGCAAACTGTCCCAGCTGTCCAGCGCCGCCCCCAGGCCGAAGTCCATGGCGGTTTTCCGGGAGATGCGCCGCTGGGCCAGATAGGCGTTCACCGCCGCCCCCTCCGGCCGGGAGAGGTTGGCGTAAAACCACCGGGCGGCCTCCCGGTTGAGCGCGAGGATCCGGGCCCGGCGCCGTGCGGCCTCCCTGTCCTCGCCGGTGTCCGGGACCTCCATATTGGCCCGCTTGGCCAGGAAGCGGACGGCATCGGGGAAGGAGAGGTTCTCGATCTCCATGATAAAGGTGATGACGCCGCCGCCCTTTTTGCAGCCGAAGCAGTGAAAAATCTGCTTGTCCGGGGCGACGGAGAAGGAGCCGGTCTTCTCGTTGTGGAAGGGGCACAGTCCGAAGTAGTTGCTCCCCTTCCTGGTCAGCGCGACATAGGAGGAGACAATGTCCAGAATGTCGCTGCGGCTGACCAGCTCGTCCAAAAACGGCTGGGGCAGGGCCATGGTCTTCTCCTCCTCTCCCTATCGAATTTCTCAATCTCTATATACGATATACGCCGCCGGGGGGAAAAATCCTTCTTCCATCGGAAATTATTTTTCAGAAATCTTGCGGACTGGGCGGACCGGCGGTATAATAGAGGGAAAAAACCGCCGGGAGGTGACGCCCATGGAGCTGATTGTCTACGCCGCCCAGGCCCCCCGGGAGGGGGAGCGAGCGCTGGCCTGGGGCCTGCTGCGCCTGGCCCTGGCCCGGGAGCTGGGGCTCCATGCGCTCCCGGAGACGGCCCGGGAACCCGGGGGAAAGCCCTATTTCCCCGCCTGGCCGGAGCTCCAGTTCAGCCTGAGCCACAGCCATGGCGGGGCCGTGTGCGCCCTCCACAGCCTGCCGGTGGGGGTGGACATCGAAAAGCTCCGCCCCGCCCCCCGCCGTCTGGCCCAGGGGATGGAGGACGAGGCGTTCTTCCGCCTCTGGACCGCCAAGGAGGCCACCGCCAAGCGGGAGGGAAAGGGACTCTCCGTCCTGCGCAGGCTGGAGCCCGACGGGCTCTGCCGCTGTCTGGAGGACCTGCTCCCAGGCTTTCTTGTCACCGTCTGCCCCTCGGCGGAGGCGTCCGTCCGCGCCGTCCGGGTGGACGCGGCGGAGGCTATGCGTCCGCCGCCAGAGCCTCCCCCACCGTGTAGATGTCCCCGGCCCCCACGGTGAGGATCAGATCGCCGGGCCGGGCCAGCGCCCGCAGCTGCTCCGCCACCGCGTCCAGGGTGGGGCAGTACACTGCCCCCGGCAGCTCCCGGGCCAAATCCCGGGAGGAGATGCCGGCGGTGTTGGTCTCCCGGGCGGCGAAGATCTCCGCCAGCAGCACCACATCCGCCCGGCCCAGCTCCTGAACAAACTGGTCAAAGAGCCCCTTGGTCCGGGAGTAGGTGTGGGGCTGGAAGGCGCAGATCACCCGCCGGTAGTCCAGCCCCCTGGCCATCTCCAGCAGGGCGTGGAGCTCGCTGGGGTGGTGGGCGTAGTCGTCGTAGATCTCCGCGCCGTTGTACGAGCCCTTGTGCTCAAACCGCCGCCCGGCTCCGGAAAACGCCTCCAGGCCGGCCTTGACCGCCTGCCCGGGAATGCCCAGCACATAGGACGCCGCCGCCGCCGCCAGGGCGTTGTACACGTTGTGCTCCCCGGCCACCTGGAGGCACAGGCGGGTGTAGATCTCTCCGTTCACCGCCACGTCGAAGGCTGGACGGCCATGGCTCCAGGTCAGGTTCTCCGCCCGGCAGTCCGCCCC
>JAIEIQ010000110.1 GCA_029065305.1 Oscillospiraceae bacterium | reverse complement strand
GGGGGATGCTGGAGGGGGATTTCTCCCACCTCTATGTCTTCGCCTTTGCCATCGTCTTCGGCGTCATCGGCTTTCTGGACGACTATGAGAAGGTGAAGCGGCACCGGAATCTGGGCCTCACCGCCCTGCAAAAATTTCTGCTCCAGCTGGCGGCGGCGATCCTCTTCCTCATCCTGATGCGGAACGAGGGGCGGCTCTCCCCCAATCTGTACGTGCCCTTTTTCAACGTCAGCATCCCTCTGAGCTGGCCGCTGTACATGGTTTTTGCCGCCTTCGTTGTCGTGGGCTGCGTCAACGCCGTGAACATCACCGACGGCCTGGACGGCTTGGCCACGTCGGTGACAATCCCGGTGGCGCTGTTTTTTGTGTCCGTGGCCACCTGGTGGCAGTACCGCCAGCTGGGCATCTTCGCGGCGGCCATGCTGGGGGGGCTGCTGGGCTTTCTGCTGTTCAACCGCCACCCGGCCAAGACCTTTATGGGCGATACCGGCTCCCTGTTCCTGGGGGGCGCGGTGGCCGGAATGGCGTTCGCCTTTGATATGCCCCTGGCGCTGGTGCTGGTGGGCGTGGTGTACATCGTGGAGACAATGTCTGACATTTTGCAGGTCACCTACTTCAAGCTGACCCACGGCAAGCGCATCTTCAAAATGGCGCCGATTCACCACCATTTTGAGATGTGCGGCTGGAGCGAGGGCAAGATCGTCACCGTCTTTACCGCGGTGTCCATCCTCTTCTGCGCCCTGGCGCTGTTCGGCGTTATGGACCGGATGGCGCCATGACCGGGCGGCAGACGGCCCCTCCTCCCCGCCGGCGGCCGGCTCCGGTGCGGAAAGGAGAAAAAGTGATGACAAGGGAGGAGCAGAGCAGCAGGAAAAGAGAGCTGCTCAGGGAACAGCGCCGCCGGGAGCGGGAGGCCTGGGAGGCGGCCCGGGGGCCGCTGGATCTGCCGTTTCTGCTGCTGGCGCTTCTGCTGCTGGCTATCGGGCTGATCATGCTCCTCTCCGCCAGCTTTCCCTCGGCTCAGGCGTCCAGAGGGGCCAACTACGACCCCCTGTACTACTTCAAGCGCCAGGGGATGTTTGCCGCCATCGGTGTTGTCGCCATGCTGTGGGTGGGAAAGATCAACTACCTGCGCTTTCGCGGCGCGGCCAAAATAGCCATGGCTGGCTCCATTGCCCTGCTGGTGCTGGTGCTGATCCCCGGGGTGGGCATCACCCGCAACAACGCCACCCGCTGGCTGGGTATCCCCGGCATGGCCGTGGGACAGTTTCAGCCCTCCGAGGTGGCGAAGCTGGGCATCATCCTCTTCTTCGGCGACTCCATGACGCAGAGAAGGAAGACGATGGGCACTTTTCGGGAGGGCTTTCTGCCCCACTTCCTCCTCCTGTGCCTGACCGCCGGCCTGACGGCTATCGAGCCCCACTTCTCCGGCGCGCTGCTGATCTTCGGCATCGGCGCGGCGATGATGGTGGTGGGGGGCATCGACTGGCGGTGGATCGCGGCGGGCGTAGCGGGCCTTGGGGGCGGCGGCTATCTGCTGCTGTTCACGGACCTGATGGAGAAAATCGGCTATAACGCCGCCCGAATCACCGTCTGGCGGGACCCCTTCGGCGGGGACCTGGAGTTCCAGCGGAGCAAGGCGTGGCAGGTCATCCAGAGCCTGATCACCATCGGCTCCGGCGGACTGCTGGGGGTTGGCCTGGGGAAGAGCCGCCAGAAGTTCATGTTCCTCCCCGAGGAGCACAACGACTTTATTTTCGCGATTGTATTCGAGGAGCTGGGCTTGGTGGGGGCGACCCTTATCATGGTGCTCTTCGCCCTGCTGATTATCCGGGGGTACTGGATTGCTATCCACGCCGGGGACCGGTTCGGGAGCCTGGTGGCGGTGGGTGTGACCACCCAGATCGCCCTCCAGACCTTTCTGAATATCGCCGTGGTGACGAATCTCCTCCCGGCGACCGGCATCTCACTGCCGTTTTTCAGCTACGGGGGGACCGCGCTGGCGATGCAGCTGGTGGAGATAGGACTTGTGCTCTCGGTCTCCCGGCAGATGCCCGCGCCCAAGGCGGGATAGACCATCCAATCGGAAGGAGGCGGCCGGCGTGAAAGTCATTTTTACCTGCGGCGGCACGGCGGGCCATGTGAACCCCGCCCTGGCCCTGGCGGGCCTGATCCGGGAGCGGAAGCCCGACAGTGAGATCCTGTTTGTGGGAGCCCGCCGGGGCATTGAGAAGGACCTCATCGAGGCGGCGGGCTGGCCCTTCCGGGCGGTGGAGGTCTCCAGCTTCCACCGGTCCATGCGGCCCCGAGAGATCCGGCACAACCTGATCTCCCTCAAGCACTTCCTCTGCTCCCCGGGGGAGGCCCGCCGGCTTTTGCGGGAGTTCCCGGCGGACCTGGTGGTGGGCACCGGCGGCTATGCCAGCTACCCGGTAGTCCAGGCCGCGTCGAAAATGGGCATCCCCACCGCTATCCACGAGTCCAACGCCATTCCCGGCCTGACCACCCGCCTGCTGGAGAACCACACGGATCTGATCATGGTGGGCTTCGAGGAGTGCCGGAAAAACTATAAGCACCCGGAAAAGGTCCTGGTCACCGGCACCCCGGTCCGAGGGGACTTCTTCCTCCTGACCAAAAAGGAGGCCAAGCAAAAAGCCGGTATGGACGGCGGCAGGCCCCTGATCGTTTCCTTCTTCGGAAGCCTGGGGGCCTCGGAGATGAACCGGGAGCTGGCCCAGTTCCTGGCCCTGGAGAGCAGGGACGGCGCACCCTTTTACCATGTCCACGGCGCGGGGGCCATCGACTGCCGCCATATGAACGAGCACCTGACCAACGCGGGGGCGGACCTGAGCGGAACGCCGGAGCTGGAGGTCCGGGAGTATATCCGGGATATGAACGTACTCATGCGGGCGGCGGACCTGGTGATCTGCCGGGCCGGAGCCAGCACCATCAGCGAGCTCACCGCCCTTGGCGTCCCAGCGGTCATCATCCCATCCCCCAATGTGGCCAATAACCACCAGGAGGCCAACGCCCGGGTTCTGGCTGATGCCGGCGGGGCCGTCATGGTCCTGGAAAAGGACAGCTCCGGCGAAAAGCTCTACCGGCTGGCCCAGGATATCCTGGCCGACCCCCCGCGCCGGAAGGCCATGGGCCAAAAAATGGCCGCGCTGGGAAACGTGGACGCGGCGGAGCGCATCTATGCCGCCGTCATGTCCCTGTGCCGCCAGGGGGCAAAGTAGCAGTTTCCACCCAACCGCATACCATGGATTAGCTAAGAAAAATCCATATGCGGAGGGGTATCTATGAGCCAGATCATTATCCAGGGGGGCAAACGGCTGGAGGGGGCGCTGACCGTCCAGGGGGCGAAAAACAGCGTCCTGCCGGTGCTGGCGGCCACCATCATCCACCCGGGCCGGACCGTGATCCGCGGCTGCCCCCGCCTGAGCGACGTGGAGGCAAGCGTCCGTATCCTACAGCACCTGGGGTGCCGGACAGAGTGGGAGGGAGAGGACCTGTCGGTGGACGCGGCGTGCCTGGACCGCTGGGATATACCCGACGACCTCATGCGGGAAATGCGGTCCTCCGTCATCTTTCTGGGAGCCATCCTGGCCCGGCTGGGCTGGGCGGAGATGTCCTATCCCGGCGGCTGCGAGCTGGGCCCCCGGCCCATTGACCTGCACCTGAGCGCACTGCGCCGACTGGGGGCCCGAATCCGGGAAACCGGCGGAAGCCTGAGTTGTGAGGCTGGGCGGCTGTTCGGGCGGGAGATCGCCCTCAGCCTCCCCAGTGTGGGGGCAACCGAGAACGCCATTTTAGCCGCCTGCGGCGCAGAAGGTGAAACCGTCATCGTCAACGCCGCCCGAGAACCGGAGATCATCGACCTCCAAGCCTTCCTCCAAGCCATCGGCTGTCAGGTAAAAGGAGCGGGCAGCTCCACCGTCTGCGTCCTGGGCCGGCCCAAAACCCATGACGCCGCGTTTACCGTCATGCCGGACCGCATCGCTGCGGCTACATACTTGTCCGCCGTCGCCGCCGCCGGCGGAGAAGTGGAGCTCCGCCGGGTGGACTACCGCCACCTCTCCACCGTCACCGCCGCCCTCCACGAGGCCGGGTGCCGGGTCAGCGGCGGGGAGAACGTGGTTGCCCTCCAGAGCAGCGGACACCTGCACTCCATCAGTGCCGTCCGTACCGCGCCCTACCCGGGCTTCCCCACAGACGCCCAAGCCATCCTCATGGCCGCGCTGCTGAAAAGCCGGGGCGCAACCGTGTTCGTGGAAACTGTCTTTGAAAACCGCTACCGCCACGTCGACGAGCTGCGGCGCATGGGGGCGGATATCAGCGTGGCGGACCGGGTGGCGGTTGTCACCGGCGTCCCGGCGCTCTTCGGCGCGCCCGTCCGGTCAACGGACCTGCGGGGCGGGGCGGCGCTGCTGGGAGCGGGCCTCATGGCGGAGTGGGAAACCCGCATCGGCGATGTCCACCATATCCAGCGGGGCTATGA
>JAIEIQ010000011.1 GCA_029065305.1 Oscillospiraceae bacterium | reverse complement strand
GGTCATCACCGACATGGCCGGACGGACGGTGACGGTGCCCGAGGAGATTGCCTCCGCCTTTCCCACGGACCCCACGGCGGGGATCTATCTCTACACCCTGGTTCCAGACCGGCTGCTGGGGTGGAACTACGCCCTGAACGACATGGAGAAGAGCGTGATCCTGGAGGAGTATCACGATCTGCCCAACTTCGGCATGGGGGATGCTATCAATTATGAGGCGGTCATCGCCGCCAATCCCTCCATCGCCTTCACTGTCGCCTCCATCGGCCAGGGGGCTGTCGACAGCGCGGACAAGCTGTCGGAGCACCTGGGCATCCCGGTGGTGGTGGTCAGCAGCGATCTGCCGGACACACCGGCGGTGTACCGCTTCATGGGGGAGCTGTTCGGCGTGGAGGAGCAGGCGGAGGCGCTGGCGGCTTACGCGGAGGAGACCTTTGCCGCCGTGGCGGACATCCCGGAGGCGGATCGGCTCACCGTCTACTACGGCAACAAGGAGGACTCCCTGGAGACCGCTCCCGCCGGCTCCTCCAGCGCTCAGGTTCTCGAGATGGCAAACGCCGTCAACGCGGCGGGGCCGGAGCTGGGGGGCGAGGGCCGGGTCCGGATCTCCCTGGAACAGCTGCTGGCCTGGGACCCGGACGTGATAGTGGTCAACGGCGAGCCCAAGGCAAACCTGGGCGGCAGTCAGGCGGCGCGGGATATTCTGAACAATCCGGATCTGGCCTCCCTGAAGGCCGTACAGACCGGCAGGGTCTACGGCGCGCCCAACGCGCCCTTCAGCTGGATTGACCGCCCCCCGGGCCCCAACCGGATCGCGGGCGTCCGCTGGCTCTTCGCCCGGCTCTATCCGGACGCCTGCCGGTACGACGTGGACGAGGAGATTCGGACCTTCTTCCGGCTGTTTTACCACGTGGAGCTGTCGGAGGGACAGGTGATTTTTTGAGAATCACCTGTTTCCCTGTTGACAATTCGGCGCAGCCGCCGTATAATAAGACAGTCCAAATTGAATACCTTATCAAGAGTGGCGGAGGGAACGGCCCGATGAAGCCACGGCAACCTGCCTCAGGCAAGGTGCCAATTCCGGCGGAAGCGCAAGATGAGGAAAGCGAAGAACTTTCAGAGCACACCGCCGGGTGTGCTCTTTTCGTTTTCCCGAACTGAAAAAAGGAAAGAGAGGAACTATCCATGGCAAATCGTATCTTTACATCCGAGTCCGTAACCGAGGGACATCCCGACAAGGTCTGCGACCAGATCTCCGACGCCGTTCTGGACGCCATCATGGCCCAGGACCCCAATGGCCGGGTGGCCTGCGAGACTGTCACCACCACCGGCATGGTGATGGTCATGGGCGAGATCTCCACCAAGTGCTACGTGGACATCCCCTACATTGTCCGCAGGACTGTGGACAAGATCGGCTATAACGACCCCGCCTGCGGCTTTGACGCCCGGTCCTGCGCCGTGATGACCGCCATCGACGAGCAGAGCGGCGACATCGCCATGGGCGTGGACGGCGAGAACGACGAGACCATCGGCGCCGGGGACCAGGGCATGATGTTCGGCTACGCCTGCGACGAGACGCCGGAGCTGATGCCCGCCTCCATCGCCCTGGCCCACCAGCTCTGCCGCCGCCTGGCCGCTGTGCGCAAGAGCGGGGAGCTGGGCTGGCTCCGCCCCGACGGCAAGAGCCAGGTTACAGTGGAGTACGGGGAGGACGGCAGTGTCCTGCGCTGCCCGGCTATCGTTGTCTCCACCCAGCACAGCCCCGACATCGACATCAAGGATCTGCGGGAGGCCATTGTGGAGACGGTGGTCAAGCCCGTCATCCCCGCCAAGTACATCGACAAGGACACCCAGTTCTTCATCAACCCCACTGGGCGCTTTGTCATCGGCGGACCCGTGGGGGACAGCGGCCTGACGGGCCGGAAGATCATCGTGGACACCTACGGCGGCGCGGCCAGCCACGGCGGCGGCTGCTTCTCCGGCAAGGACCCCACCAAGGTGGACCGCTCTGCGGCCTACATGGCCCGGTATGTGGCTAAGAATATCGTGGCGGCGGGCCTGGCCAAGCGGTGCCACATTGAGCTGGCCTACGCTATCGGCGTCAGCGAGCCGGTGAGCGTGCTGGTGGACAGCCAGGGTACCGGGACCGTCAGCGACGAGCGGCTGAGCGGGATCGTCCGGGAGCTCTTCGATCTGCGGCCCGGGAAGATCATCACCCGCCTGGATCTCCGCCGGCCCATCTACGAGCAGACAGCCGCCTACGGCCACTTCGGCCGCACGGACGTGGATCTGCCCTGGGAGCGGCTGGATATGGTGGAGGCGCTGAAGACAAAGGCGTAACGCCCGTCCGTAAAAATTTCCCAGAAAAAAAGCCTTGCATTTCTCCCGCCAAGCGCATATAATGGGTGCAACAACCGAATCAATTCATCTTCAGGGCGGGGTGCAACTCCCCACCGGCGGTGATGGCGACAGCCTCAGTCCGCGACCGCGCAAGCGTTGAACCGGTGTAACTCCGGTACCGACAGTGACAGTCTGGATGGAAGAAGATGTGCGCGTTGGGCGTGGATTTTTCACGCTCCTTTGCGGCAGTACTCCGGAGGTGGATCGTCTTCGGGTATTTCTGTAAAGGAGCGTGTTTTTTATGTCAACCGCAAACAACCAGACCGCGCAGGCCGCTGTCCGTCCCGCCGCCCGGAGGTCCCGCAAAATCGCCGTCACCGCCATGCTCAGCGCGGCGGCTACTGTGCTCATGGCGCTGGACTTCCCCATCCCCTTCCTCATCCCACCCTTTGTGAAGATGGACTTCTCCGAGCTCCCCGCCCTGCTGGCGGCGTTCAGCCTGGGACCGGTGTGGGGCGCGGCGGTGTGTCTGGTAAAGAACCTGATCAACC
>JAIEIQ010000109.1 GCA_029065305.1 Oscillospiraceae bacterium | reverse complement strand
GCTATACCCCCAGTAGTCGTCGCACCGGAGCCCCGTGCCCGGAAGCAGGTCGATCCGGTAGATGAATTCCCCGGGCTGGCAGGGGACAAAGGTGCAAAAGCCCATACAGAAGCTGGCAAAGGCCCAGCCCTGCCGGCACCAGTCGTTGATCCAGTCCTCCTCCAGATCCTTATCAAAGGTAAGTTTGAATTTGATCATGCTCTGTCCTCCATGAGATTTCCGTTCTCTACCAGTTCCCGGAGCCGGGCCATTTCCCCGGCGAATACCGCCCGGCCCGCTGGGGTAATGACATATTCTTTCTTCTTCCGGGAGCCCTCCTCCGCGCTGTACAGCGCAATCCAGCCCTTGTCCAGCAGGGAGCTGATGGCGCCGTACAGCGTCCCCGGGCCCAGGTTCACCCGCCCGCCGGTGAGCTCCGCCACCTCCTGGGTGATGCCGTAGCCGTGGACCGGCCTCCGGGCGACCAGCAGGATATAGAACAGGGCCTCCGTCAGGGGCTGGGGCCTATCCACGGCCCGCCAGCCGGGCGAGAACCCGCTTCTTCCAGGCGCACAACTTCAGCATGTTTTCCTCTGTCAGAAAGATGTTCAACAAGAACATCGCAAACGCTGCCCCCACGCAAAAACAGGTGAAAAACTCCGGCAGGGAGAGAAGCTCTCTGCCCAAATAAATTAACCCTATGAACGCGCCAAGGAATGCGAATCGTTTCTGCTGTTTACTCATACCGCGTCTCCTCCATAGTAATCGTATTCATCGTCTGATGATATATCGTCCTCCGATGTATAGACTATAGCACACCATCACAGACCTGTCAAGGGTGAAGGAAGGATTTTCCGGAAATATCAGGAGAAATCAGTCGAATATTACATCTCTGTAACATTCCGTTTTTTCCTCTTTACAGACAGGGGAAAATTGAGTATACTATATCCATCATGTGACGGAGGGTGGTGCGGACGTGGAGGATTATACCCGCAAATTCGATTTTTCCGGCGACCAGGACGCGGAAATTCACCGGATTATGGTGACGGTGTACAAGGCGCTGGAGGAGAAGGGCTACAACCCCATCAACCAGATTGTGGGCTACATTCTCTCCGAGGACCCCACCTATATCACCAACCACAACCAGGCCCGCACCCTCATCCGCAAGGTGGACCGGGATGAGCTGATGCAGATTCTGGTGCGGAATTATCTTTTAAAATAAAATCGTTTGGAAGGTCCCGGCGCTGGAACGCGCCGGGGCTTTTTTAAGAATTCACCAAAAAGCGCCGGGACCTCCCGGGGCTTTTTTGCTATTTTGACATTGACACAGTGTGGGTATATCTGTATAATTGTATACAATTATACGGGAGGTAAGAACTATGCTGGAGCTCTCGAATTCTTCCCATCTGCTGGAGCAGAAGTCCTATAAGTATCAGCTGCAGGACGTGGCGGAGCCAGTGCTGTACCGGGACGCCTTCAACTACGAGGAGGCCCCCAAGATCCCCTTCAACCACCGCCGGGTGCCCATGGGGATGCCGGAGGAGATCTGGATCACCGACACCACCTTCCGGGACGGGCAGCAGTCCATGGAGCCCTTCTCCGCAGACCAGATTGTGGAGCTCTACAAGCTCCTCAGCCGGCTCTCCGGCCCCAAGGGCATTGTCCGCCAGACGGAGTTCTTCATCTACAGCAAAAAGGACCGGGAGGCCCTGGACCGCTGCCGGGAGCTGGGGCTGCGGTATCCGGAAATCACCTCCTGGATCCGGGCTACGCCGGAGGATTTCAGGCTGGTCCACGAGATGGGCATTCCGGAGACGGGGATCCTGGTCAGCTGCTCGGACTACCACATCTTTAAAAAGCTGCACATGACCCGGCGGCAGGCCCTGGACACCTATCTGGCTACGGTGAAGGAGGCCTTCTCCGCCGGCGTCATCCCCCGCTGCCACCTGGAGGACATCACCCGGGCGGACTTCTACGGCTTTGTGGTGCCCTTCGTCAACGCCCTCCAGGATCTGTCCCGGGAGGCGGGGATTCCGGTGAAGATCCGGGCCTGCGACACCCTGGGCTACGGCGTGCCCTACGGCGGGTCCACCCTGCCCCGGAGCGTGCCGGGGATCATCTACGGCCTGCGCCACTATGCCGACGTGCCCTCGGAGTACCTGGAGTGGCACGGCCACAACGACTTCTGCCTGGCGACCGCCAACGCCGGCCACGCCTGGATGTACGGGGCCAGCGCGGTGAACTGCACCCTGCTGGGCATCGGCGAGCGGACGGGGAACATCCCCCTGGAGTCCATGGTGTTCCAGTACGCCGGCCTCCGGGGCACCCTGGACGGCATGGACACCACCGCCATCACGGATATCGCCTCCTACTTCCGCCGGTCCATCGGCTATAAGATCCCCGACTCCACCCCCTTTGTGGGCCGGAACTTCAACGTCACCCGGGCGGGCATCCACGCCGACGGCCTGCTGAAGGACGAGGAGATCTACAACATTTTCGACACCAAGAAGCTGCTTAAGCGCCCCGCGTCGGTGATGATCGGCAAGACCTCCGGTCTGGCGGGCATCGCCTACTGGATCAACGAGAACTACGACCTGGAGGGGGAGTCGGCCCTCACCAAGACCGACCCGCTGGTGGCCTCTCTGAAGGCCTGGGTGGACGCGGAGTACGAGAACGGCCGGCAGAGCACCCTGTCCCGCCACGAGCTGGAGGAGAAGATCGAGGAGCTGGCCCCAGGCCGGCTGGTCCGCTGAGATGGAGGGGAAGCCTACGTCCCTGGCGGACATGGTCTATGAGCGGGTGGAGCTGGATATCCTCAGCGGCGTCTACCAGCGGGGGGACGTGCTCACAGAGGCAAAGCTGTCCGAGGGGCTCCAGGTGAGCCGGACGCCGGTGCGGGAGGCGCTGCGCCGCCTGGAGCAGGACGATCTGGTGGAGAGCCGGGGAAAGAGCGTGGTCGTGGTGGGCACCAGCCACCAGGATCTGCTGGATATCCTGGAAATCCGCCTGCGGCTGGAGGGGCTGGCTACAGTTAAGTGCTGCGGGCACATGACGGAGAAGCAGCTGCTGGACCTGGACGAAATTGTCACCCTTCAGGAGTTCTACGTGTCCCGGGGGATGCCCGACAAGATTCTGGAGTTGGACAGCCGGTTCCACAAGGCGATCTACGCCGCCTGCGGCAGCAGGGTGTTTGAAAAGCAGCTGACGGCCCTGCTCAAGCGGCTGATGCGCTACCGGCGGCTCTCCGTGTCCGACGGCGGGCGGGCCCGGACCTCCACCGGGGAGCACCGGGAGATCTTCCGGGCCCTGGCGGAGCGCGACGCCCGGCAGGCGGAGCGCCTGGCTGCGGCCCATGTGGAGCGGGCCCGGGAGAACATGCTCCGGGCGGAGGAGAGCGCCTCCGCGAGAATCCAGCCATAGGAGACAGCCGGCGGCAAAAACCGCCGGCTGTTCCGCTTTCTATCCGGAAAATCGGGAGCCGGCCCGGAAAACCGGAAAAATTTTTCCGGTTTTCCCTTGTACTTTTCACCCTTTTTGTGTATGATACATAGGTATGTTTGCGAGGAGGCGGGACGATGACGAAGGATGTGCTACATACCATACAGGAGAACCAGGCCGGTTTCTCCAAGGGCCAGAAGCGGATCGCGGCCTACATCCTGTCCGACTACGACAAAGCCGCCTTCATGACCGCCAGCCGGCTGGGCTGTCTGGTGGGCGTCAGCGAATCCACAGTGGTGCGCTTCGCCGCCGTGCTGGGCTACGACGGCTACCCCGCCATGCAGAAGGCCCTCCAGGAGATGGTCCGCAGCAAGCTCACCTCCATCCAGCGCATCCAGGCCTCCAACGACACCCTCTTCAGCGCGGATCTGATCACGAACGTTCTCCAGCGGGACATGGACAAAATCCGTCTGGCTGTGGACGAGGTGGACCGCGCCGCCTTCAGTGTGGTGGTGGATAAGCTGCTGGCCGCCCGGCATATCTATATTCTGGGCGTCCGCTCCAGCTCCTTTCTGGCGGGCTACCTCCACTTCTATCTCCACCTTATTTTTGAGAACGTCACCCTGGTGACCAGCAACAGCGCCGGGGATATTCTGGAGAGCATCCTGCGCATCGGCCCGGGGGACCTGCTGCTGGGCATCAGCTTTCCACGGTACTCCCAGTCCACGGTGAAGGGCGTTCAGTTCGCTCGGGACCGGGGGGCGGACGTGGTGGCCATTACGGACAGCCCCGTTTCTCCGCTGTACCCCATGGCCTCCTCAGCCCTGCTGGCCCACAGTGACATGATCTCCTTTGTGGACTCCCTGGTGGCCCCCTTCAGCCTGCTCAACGCCCTGATCGTTGCGGCCGGCCACCGGAAAAACGCGGATATCGCCATGATTTTTAACCGTCTGGAGAGTATCTGGGACGAATACGGCGTGTTTGGGTACAGTGATGATGTATGATGTAATTACGGTGGGGGGCGGCCCCGCCGGTATGATGGCCTCTGTTGCCGCTGCCGAGGGCGGAGCCCGGGTCCTGCTTCTGGAGCCCATGGAGCGGCTGGGAAAGAAGCTGAATATCACCGGCAAGGGCCGGTGCAATGTAACAAACGACTGCCCGGTGGAGGAGCTTCTGCGGAACGTGCCCCGCAACGGGAGGTTTCTCTACAGCGCCTTTTCCCGCTTCGACAGCGCCGATGTGCGGGCGTTTTTTGAGGTCCGGGGCGTTCCGCTGAAAACGGAGCGGGGAAACCGGGTATTTCCCGTGTCCGACCGGGCCTTCGACATCAGCGGGGCTCTGGAGAAATACCTCCGGGAGCTGGGGGTGGACATCGTCCGGGACCGGGCGGAGGCCCTGCTCTTCCGGGATCAGGTCCTCTCCGGCGTCCAAGGGGAGCGGGAGCGGTATGAGGCGGGCCGGGTGATCCTCGCCACCGGCGGCGTCAGCTACCCCCGCACCGGCAGCACCGGGGACGGCTACCGTCTGGCGAAGTCCGCGGGCCACACCGTCCAGGCCCCCCGGGGCTCCCTGGTTCCCCTGTGCGGGTCGGAGGCGCTGTGCGCCGCCCTCCAGGGGCTCAGCCTGCGGAACGTGACCCTGCGGGCCTATGAGAATGACAAAAAGATCTTTGAGGAGCTGGGGGAGATGCTCTTCACCCACTTCGGCGTCAGCGGCCCCCTGGTCCTCTCCGCCTCCGCCCACATGCGGCGGTTCGGGGAGAGGCGGTACCGGCTGGAGATTGACCTCAAGCCGGGGCTGGACGAACAGAAGCTGGATAAGCGCCTGCTGGCCGACTTCGCCAAGCGCCCCAACAGCGATCTGATCAACGCCCTGGACGAGCTGCTGCCCAAGAAGCTCATCGGCCCCCTGGTCGAGCGGAGCGGCGTCGACCCCCGGCGGAAGGTCCACGACATCACCCGGGAGCAGCGGCGGCAGCTGGCCGTTCTCCTAAAGGCCCTGCCGGTGGAGATCACCGGCCCCCGCCCGGTGGAGGAGGCTATCGTCACCTCCGGCGGCGTAACCGTGGGGGAGGTGGACCCCTCGACGATGGGCTCCAAGGTGTGCCCCTGCCTCTACTTCGCCGGGGAGGTGCTGGATGTGGACGCCTACACCGGCGGCTTCAACCTCCAGATCGCCTGGTCCACCGGCCATCTGGCGGGATCGGCGGCGGCGGAGTCGCTGTGGTAAGCGTATTGTATATTGTATAGACGGGAAGGGATGGGAGCATGGGAAAGCATATCGCCGTAGCCATCGACGGCCCCAGCGGCGCGGGAAAGAGCAGCATCGCCAGAAGCGCCGCCCAGGAGCTGGGCTTCGTCTACGTGGACACCGGGGCTATTTACCGCACGGTGAGCCTGTATATATTTGACCGGGGCATCGACCCCGCTGACAAGGCAGCGGTCACCGCCGCCCTGCCGGAGATCCATATCGACCTGCGCTATGGAGACGGTGGGCTCCAGCGGATGTTCCTCAACGGAGAGGACGTGACCGAGCGCATCCGCCTGCCGGAGATCTCCATGTTCACCTCCGCTGTCTCCGGCATTCCGGAGGTCCGGGCTTTTCTGATGGAGATGCAGCGGAGCCTGGCCCGGGAGCGGAGCGTCATCATGGACGGCCGGGACATCGGCACCGTAGTCCTGCCGGAGGCCCAGGTGAAGATCTTCCTCACCGCCTCCCCCGAGGACCGGGCCCGCCGCCGCTGGAAGGAGCTGCGGGAGCGGGGAACGGAAAAAACCTATGAGGACATTCTCCGGGAGGTGGAGGAGCGGGACTACAACGACACCCACCGCGCCGCCGCCCCCCTGCGCCCGGCGGAGGACGCGGTGTGCCTGGACACCACCGGCTGCACCTTCCGCCAGAGCCGGGAGCAGATTCTGGCGATCATCAGGAGGCATATGGAGGCATGAACCGGTTTTATATGTTTGCCCATGCCCTGCTGTCCCCCTTTATCCGCCTCTTCTTCCCCATGCGGACGGTGGGGCTGGAGCACCTGCCGGAGGGCGGGGCCCTTATCTGCCCCAATCACACCAGCGGCTGGGACCCGATCCTGGTGGCTATCGCCATGCCCCGGACCGGCGGAATGGTCTTTATGGGGAAGGAACAGCTCTTCCGCATCCCGCCCCTGGGGTGGCTGTTTCGGAAGCTGGGGGCCTTCCCGGTGAAGCGGGGCGGAAACGATCTGACCGCCATGCGCTTCTCCCTGAACAGCCTGCGGGAGGGGAAGCGGCTGCTGATGTTCCCAGAGGGCACCCGGGTGGACGAACAGGGGGAGACGGATGCCAAGGGCGGCGTGACGCTGCTGTCCACCAGAGCCGGCGTGCCCATCATCCCGGTGTACTGCGGCGGGAAGCGGAAATTTCTGCGGCGGACCACAGTGGTGTTCGGCGAGCCCTACACCCCGGTCATCGCCGGACGCCGGCCCACCCAGGAGGAGAACCGCCAAGTGGCGGAGGAGCTGCTGGAGCGGATCTACGCCCTGGCGGAGGTGGACGGATGGAAAAAATAGTGCTGGCAAAGAGCGCCGGGTTCTGCTATGGTGTGGCTCGGGCGGTGAAGCTGGCGGAGGAGCTGGCGGCACAGCACCCCGGCTCCGCCCGGATGCTGGGGCCGGTCATCCACAACCGCCATGTGGTGGAGGCGCTGGCCCGCCGGGGGATGGCCGTCCTCTCCTCGCCGGAGGAGGCCGGTCCGGGGGACCG
>JAIEIQ010000108.1 GCA_029065305.1 Oscillospiraceae bacterium | reverse complement strand
CCCCAGGTTGCGGGCCCGGGCGGGGGGGGGGGGGGGGGGGTGTACGGGCGGGCTTCTGCGGGGCTCCCGTGCGGCCCCCCCGCTTCCCTTATCAAGACGTGATAAAACTTTACTCCTCCGCGTTGGCGTAGGCCGCAGCCTCCTCCGCCTCGGTAAAGGGCGGCAGGGGGTCTGTCGTGTCCATAGGCGCGGCGGCAGTCTCAAACCGGGTCCAGGCTACCTCAAAAACCATATTTCCGTCCACGACAATCTCACTGCGCAGGGGCAGAAACGTCTTCTTGTCAAACCAGGTGGTGTACACTGTTCCCTCCTGGTCCTGCAAATCGCAGGCTAGGCGCAGGCAGGTCCGCCCATTGACCTCCTCCTCGCTCTGCTCGGCGGGGTAGCCGGAGGCCGCAGCCTCCATCAGCCGGGGCAGAGCCGCCACCGGCGACACCGCCGCCGCCGAATAGCTCCCGGCGTCCAGGGAGATGTCGTCGTAGGAGAGGGTCAGCGTCTCCTTGTCCACTGTGGCGGAGATGCCGGCCAGATTCTCCGGCGAGAGCACCGTCACAACGCTCTTCTCCGGGGCGTAGTCGCACCGGAGGGCGTACTCCCGGATCTCCCCGTCATAGTGGCAGGTGATGCCGGCCTCCAGGGTAGCGGCCTCCAGTGCGGCATACTGTCCCTGTAAATCCGCCGTCAGGTCTTTCTCCTCGCCCCCGCCGCAGGCGGTGAGCAGAAGCATCAGCATTGGTGCAAAAAGCAGGGCTTTTCGCACGGTCCTTCCTCCTTCTTCCCTCAGAAATCTTTACACCAGCTCCTTGAACACAGCCGGCAGGCGCTCCACCATGTCCATGGGGGTCATGGCGTACTCCGTCAGCTCCTGTGCGCACAGATCCCCCGCCCGCCCGTGGAGCCACACCGCGCAGGCCGCCGCCTCCAGGGGCGCGGCCCCCTGCCCGATGAGGGAGAGGATCATCCCCGCCAGCACGTCGCCGCTGCCGCCCTTGGCCATGCCGCAGTTGCCGGTGGTGTTCACCAGAAGCCGTCCGTCCGGAGCGGCCACCACCGTCCGGGGGCCCTTGAGCACCAGGACGCAGCCGTGTTTCCGGGCGAAGGCCTCCGCCGCGGCCTCCCGCCCCGGAGACAGATCTCCGCCCAGGCGGCGGAACTCCGCCTCATGGGGCGTGACCACCGTGGGGGAGCGCCGGCCTTCCAACACATCTATATGCGCCGCCGCCGCGTTTATGCCGTCCGCGTCCAGCACCACCGGGCACTCCAGATCCCGCAGCAGGGCCACCGCCCGCTCCTCCGCCCACCAGCACCGGCCCAGGCCGGGGCCGATGAGCACGGCATCACAGACGGCCATCCGGTGCAGGTGCTCGGCGTAGCCCTCCGGAATGGGATAGGCCATGGCCGACGCGCACCGGCTGGCTGCAATGGGGTAGACCTCCTCCGGCACGCCCACAAAGACCAGACCGCTGCCAGTACGGACGGCGGCCTCCCCGGCGTAGACCGGCGCGCCGGTGTAGCCCAGGTCCCCGCCGTAGACGTAGACCTTCCCGAAGGTGCCCTTGTGGCCGTCCGGGTCCCGGGGCGGCAGGAAACTGCGGGCCAGTTCTCTGGTGATCTCTTCCATAGGAACGTCTCCCCCTTTCCTTTCTTTGCCTCTATTCTACTACAAAAATGTCAAATTGTCGATGATATTCTGGGCCAAAATCAAAAAAAGAAATTTTTATGGCCGTTCCCCTCTTGTCAAACGGGCGGAATTGTGTTATAAGTACAGGAGTTACATGCGAGGAACGGGAAAATAGGGAGCTTGCCCACCCCAGAGAGAGGCGGTCACCGGCTGTAAACCGCTTCGGTGTGTGTCCCTTGGTTCGCCCGGGAGCGGCCCGTGAGAGCGGGACGGTTTTCTCCGCCGTTACCGGAGAGCGAGTGCGCGCCCTGACCGGCGCGAATGCGGGTGGTACCGCGGAGGGTTGAGCCTTTCGTCCCCAGAGATGGGGAGGAGGGGCTTTTGTTTTGCATATCTACACCCAACAAAAAGGAGTTTTGACATGAAAGAACAGTTAGCAAAAATCCGGGCTGAGGCCCTCTCCGCCTTCGAGGGCATCCGGGACGCCGCCGCCCTCGACGAGCTGCGCGTCCGCTACCTGGGCAAGAAGGGCGAGCTCACCGCCCTGCTCAAGCAGATGGGCAGGCTCACCCCGGAGGAGCGCCCCGTCATGGGACAGCTGGCCAACGATGTCCGCGCCGCTCTGGAAAAGGCCCTGGAGGACTGCTCCGCCAAGCTGGAGGCCGAGGCCCTGACAGCCAAGCTCCAGGCGGAGACGCTGGATGTCACCGTGCCCGGTAAAGCGGTGAAGCAGGGACACAAGCACCCCATGTATTTCGCCCTGGACGAGATCAAGGATATTTTTGTGGGCATGGGCTTCACCGTGCTGGACGGTCCCGAGGTGGAGCTGGCCGAGCTGAATTTCGACCGCCTCAACGCCGAGGAGGGCCACCCCTCCCGGGATTGGAGCGACACCTTCTATTTTGACCGGGACAGCCGGGTCATGCTGAGAAGCCAGACCTCCCCCATGCAGGTGCGGGCCATGGACACCATGTCCCTGCCCATCCGCATCATCGCCCCCGGCCGGGTCTACCGCAAGGACGAGGTGGACGCCACCCACTCCCCCATGTTCCATCAGGTGGAGGGCATGGTCATCGACAAGAACGTCACCATGGCCGATCTGAAGGGCACCCTGAACCTGCTGGCCGAGCAGCTCTTCGGCCGGGGCACTGTCACCCGCTTCCGCCCCCACCACTTCCCCTTCACCGAGCCCTCCTGCGAGATGGACGTGCAGTGCCACAAGTGCGGCGGCGCGGGCTGTGCCACCTGCAAGGGCGAGGGCTGGATTGAGCTGCTGGGCGCGGGGATGATCCACCCCAATGTCCTGCGCATGGCCGGCATCGACCCCGAGGAGTGGTCGGGCTGGGCCTTCGGCATGGGCCTGGAGCGCACCGCCATGCGCCGGTTTAAAATTGCCGACCTGCGGCTGATCTTCGAAAATGATATCCGGTTCCTGGAGCAGTTTTAAGGAAGGGGAAAGAAAACGATGAAATTAAGCAGAAAATGGCTCAGCGAGTTTGTCTGCGTTGACGCCAATGACAGGGAGTTCGCCGAGGCCATGACCCTCTCCGGATCCAAGGTGGAGGGCACGGAGGACCTGGGTGCGGAGATCTCCAGCGTGGTGGTGGGCCGCATTGAGAAGATGGAGCGCCACCCCGACAGCGACCACATGTGGGTCTGCCAGCTGGACGTGGGCAAAGACGAGCCGGTCCAGATCGTCACCGGGGCCTGGAACATCCACGAGGGGGATCTGGTCCCTGTGGCCCTGCACAAGTCCACCCTCCCCGGCGGGAAAAAGATCGAGAAGGGCAAGCTGCGGGGAATTCTCTCCAACGGGATGCTGTGCTCTCTGGCCGAGCTGGGCCTGGATGAGCGGGATTTCCCCTACGGCGTTATCACTGCCGCCGCGCTTTTGAACGACTATCACCCCATCGACCCGGACAAGCCCTCCATCCCGGCGGACATCAAGCCGGGGGATAAGGTCTGCGGCCCGGTTATATGTGCGGGCGTGGCCAAGGTTTCCCCCGCCGGAGACGGCAAGTGGGAGTGTACGTTGATCCGCACAGAGGATGACGGTCCCTGCGCTACTACGCTGGTGACAGACTGTCAGAACCTCCACCAGTGGGATTTGGTGGCTTACAATACAAAGACAAACACCATCTGCACCCTGGCGGACCTCCACGCGGAGCAGCGGGAGTTCCCCCACTGCATCAGCGACGGCATCTTCGTCCTCCACGAGGACTGCAAGCCCGGCGACGATATCCGGCCCGTCATCAACGCCGACGACCATGTAGTGGAGTTTGAGATCACCCCCAACCGGCCCGACTGCCTGAGCGTCATCGGCCTGGCCCGGGAGGCCTCCGCCACCTTCGACAAGCCCTGCCGCTTCCACCAGCCAGTGGTGAAGGGCGGCGGAGAGGGCGTGCTGACCGAGCTGCTGGATGTGGAGACCCCGGACCCGGAGC
>JAIEIQ010000107.1 GCA_029065305.1 Oscillospiraceae bacterium | reverse complement strand
ACTTTCGACAGTAAAAAGCAGGACTGGCTTTACCGGGTGCACCTCGCCTCCATCCTCGCCACAGCCGGTGCCATGAAAACCGCCGCATTGCCGCCTGTAAACAAGGTCTGGGAGTGCGCACGAATCATAACACACCCGCTGACGGTTGAGGCATTGGCCCACCCCTCCCGGGAAAACACGGACCTGCGGACGCTGGTGGGGGATATCCTCCAGATAACAGCGGCAGAGGGCCGGTATGAGCGGTTCGAGGATGTCGAGCGCATTCTGACCGCTGTGTCGCCAAGCTGCGGCCGCGCAGTGATGGAAGATGCCTTTCCCCTATTTCTGAAGGAAAAACCCCTGCTGGACGCCCTCCTGCGGGACGGACGGAATGAGCTGGCAAAGGGCCTGTTAGCCCTGGTGGCGGAAGGCCGGTATGTCAGGCAGTATGACATCCCTGGATTGCTGCGGGCGCTGGCGGGGGAGGACTCTATTTTAGCCGGCATTGATGACAGCGGCTTTATTCGAAAATATCAGGATGTCTATTGGAAGCTCTGGACCAATCAAATAGAGAGCGCCCTGGATATCATGACAGGACTTCTCCTGGAAGACCGTGTCCGAAGCGGAAAAGAGACTTTTTTACAGCTGTACCTGTCTGCCGCGGCGGTGGAAGGGGAGGTTTCAGCGTTCCTGTTCGGCAATATCCGGCTGGCTGAGCTGTACCTCCAGGAAAAGCGGTACGATGAGTGCAGGCGGATTCTAGCTGATTTGGAGTCCATGGGGTTGGCAGAACACGAGGAGATCACCGCCATCCGCGCGGAGCTGGAGCGGGCAGGCGGACTCCGCTGAAAAGGAAGAGCAGGCGCTGTCTTGTGGACAGCGCCTGCTTCTGTATTCTCTACTCCATCGCCCGCCGCAGCTTTTCGAGGGCCCGCTTCTCCAGGCGGGAGATCTGCACCTGGCTGACCCCCAGCACCCGGGCGCACTGCTGCTGGGTGAAGCCCCGATAAAATCGAAGGAGGATGGTCATTTTCTCCTGGTCCGGCAGCTCCTCCACCGCCGAGCGGAGGGCGATGTGCTCCAGAAGCCGCTCCTCGCTCCCGCCGTCGGAGAGGGTGGACTCCAGGGTCAGGCCGTCGGCGTTCTCCTGCTGGAGGCTGTCCGGCGGGGCGGCGGCAAGCTCGGCGGCGGCGACCTCCTCCGGGCTCAGCCCTGTCTCCTCCGCCAGCTCCGAGAGCGCCGGCTCCCGGCCCAGGCGGGTGCGCAGCCGCTCCCGGGCATTGTAGACGCACAGGCCCTGCTCCCGGATGCCCCGGCCCACCTTGATGGCCCCGTTGTCCCGGAGGAAGCGGCGGATCTCTCCGGCGATTTTGGGCACGGCGTAGGTGGAGAACTGGGTGCCGTAGCTCAGGTCGAATCCCCGCACTGCCTTGAGAAACCCCAGGCACCCCAGCTGGTAGAGGTCGTCGGGCTCCACGCCCCTGCCGTAGTAGCGGCGCACCACCGCCCAGATCAGGCCGCTGTTCTCCTCCAGGACCCGGGTAACGGCGGCCTCGTCCCCCTGCTGGGCCTGGGCCAGCAGGTCCAGGGTCTCGGCGGTCATCGCCCGGCGGGGCGGGGGAGGATGCGCCGGCGCATGACCACCCGGGTGCCCTTCCCCTGGCCGGAGCGGACGGTGAGCCGGTCCATGAAGCTCTCCATGATGGTGAAGCCCATGCCGCTGCGCTCCTCGCCGCCGGTGGTGAAGAGGGGCTGGCGGGCCCGGTCCACGTCGTCGATGCCCTTCCCCCAATCTCTGACCGAGATCTCCAGGATATTGTCCTCCAGCACCCGGGCCTTGACCACGATGCGGCCCAGCCGGTCCGGGTAGGCGTGGACGATGGCGTTGGTGACGGCCTCGCTGACGGCGGTTTTGATATCCCCCAGCTCCTCCAGGGTGGGGTCCAGCTGGGCCGCGAAGCAGGCCACCGCCCCCCGGGCAAAGGCCTCGTTGGCGCTGCGGCTGAGGAATTCCAGGGTTATGTAATTGGTCGTTTTACTCTTCATGGGGCGCCTCCTTATACGAGATCGACATACCGGCTCATGCCGGCGGTCTCCAGGACCCGGGCGGCCTGGCGGGGGATGTTGACCACCAGAAGCGCGCCCTGGAGGGCCTCCATCCTGCGCTTGGCCCGGAGGACAACGGCGATGCCGGAGCTGTCCATAAAGGTGATGCCGGCCATGTCCAGAATGGTCTTGCTGGGAAGATGGAGCTCGATGAGCTGGTCCAGGCTGTCCATAAGCTTTCGGGCGGCGTGGTGGTCCAGCTCCCCGGTGAGGGCCACCGTGAGCTGCCGGTTTTCCGCGGTGATGTTGATTTCCATGGCTTGTCTCCTTTTTCCCTGTTTCTGCTGTTTATTATAGGAGGTCCCGGCTGTCCTTTCTGTCGAAACCGGGAAGGGAGGAAAAATCTCCTTGCAACAGCAGGGAAACTATTGTACAATAGGCAGGAATCTTTTGAACGGGAGGCGTGGGAATGATTTTAGAGACGGAGAGGCTTTTCCTGCGGGAGATGGAGCGGGCGGATCTGCGGGGTCTGTGCGGAATGCTCCAGGACCCCCAGGTGATGTACGCCTATGAGCACGCCTTTTCCAATGTGGAGGCCCAGGCGTGGCTGGATCGGCAGCTGGAGCGGTACGCCCGGGACGGCTTCGGCCTGTGGGCGGTCATGGAGCGGGACAGCGGAGCGCTGGTGGGCCAGTGCGGTCTGACCTGGCAGGACTGGAGCGGGCGGCAGGTGCTGGAGATCGGCTATCTTTTCCGCCGGGACCGCTGGGGCCGGGGCTATGCCACGGAGGCGGCTAAGGCCTGCAAGAAATACGCCTTTGAAGCTCTGGGGGCCCGGGAGGTCTTCTCCATCATCCGGGACACGAATTTTGCCTCCCAGCGGGTGGCTCTGCGCAACGGCATGGCCCTTCGGGGCTCCTTCGTCAAGCGCTACTACAATATGGACATGCCCCATCTGGTGTTTCACGCCAGGAGGGAATGGGAATGCTGATCGCCCTGGGGGAGCGCACGGCGGAGACCGTGGAGACCTATTTCCGGCGGACCAGGGACCCGGAGATACAAAAAAACCTCCCCCAGAGGGCACAGACCCTGGAGGAGGCGCTGGCGGACTACCGGAAAACCCTGGAGCCCGGGGCGGGGAGTTTTGGCCGGACCATCTATGCCGATAGCCGCTATGTGGGGGATATCTGGTGCTATGCGATGGGATCGGAGAACGACCCCCAGGCTATGGTCAGCTACTGCGTTTTTGAGCGGGAGCTGTGGGGCCGGGGCGCCGCGGCGAAGGCCCTGGAGCTGTTTCTGGCGGAGCTGCGGGAGCGGTTCGGCTTTGAGAGGATCGGGGCGTTTACCTATGCTTCCAACGCCGGGTCTGTCCGCGTGCTGGAGAAAAACGGCTTTCAACTGGAAGAAGTCTTTGCAGAGGACGGGAGAGAATCCCGCTATTACCGGTATGAACGAAACAAATGATAAAAGGAGATTTCCAATATGGCGATGGATATGAGCTATTTTGACGAGATGGAGGCAAAGATCCCCCGGGGTAAAATCCGCACCCGCTTCGCCCCCTCCCCCACGGGCTACATGCACGTGGGCAACCTGCGCACAGCCCTGTACACCTGGCTCATCGCCCGGCACGGCGGCGGCACCTTCATCCTGCGCATTGAGGACACGGACCAGGGCCGTCTGGTGGAGGGCGCGACGGATGTGATCTACCGGACCATGGCGGAGTGCGGCCTTACCCACGACGAGGGCCCGGATGTGGGCGGACCGGTGGCCCCCTATATCCAGTCGGAGCGCCGGGACACCTACGGCAAGTACGCCCATCTCCTGGTGGAGCGGGGCCACGCCTACTACTGCTTCTGCGAGAAGACTGAGAGCGAGGAGGACGCCGGGGACTTTAACCGGGCCGCCGACCCCTGCCGCTCCCTGTCCCTGGAGGAGGCCCAGGCCAGGGTGGAGGCCGGGGAGCCCTACGTCATCCGCCAGAGAATCCCCGAGGGCGGGACCACCACCTTCCACGACGCCATCTTCGGCGATATCACCGTGGAGAACAGCACCCTGGACGACCAGGTGCTCCTCAAGCGGGACGGACTGCCCACCTACAACTTCGCCAACGTCATCGACGACCACCTCATGGGCATCACCCACGTGGTCCGGGGCAGTGAGTACCTCTCCTCCGCCCCCAAGTACGACCTGCTCTACCACGCCTTCGGCTGGGAGGTGCCCGCCTATGTCCACTGCTCCCCGGTGATGCGGGACCAGCACAACAA
>JAIEIQ010000106.1 GCA_029065305.1 Oscillospiraceae bacterium | reverse complement strand
ATCTACACCTATGAAAAAGGCCGTTCGGAGCCCAACATTGACGGGCTCATTGCCCTGGCGGACTTTTTTGATGTCTCGATTGACTATCTGGTGGGCCGCACGGACCGGCGGCGGTAAGGAGGCCGGACATTGAAACCGAAAAAGATGGAGATCACCGGCCTGCGGAAGCGGTGGCTGATCAACTCCCTGGGGCCCATCATGGCCGTGGCGATCCTGGTGACCGGCGTGTTCTGCGCCGGCACCGCCAACTACTACTACAACATGATGCAGGACGGCCTGCGCATCCGGGCCACCCACGCCACAGCCTTCTTCGCCGACTACACCATGAACAGCTACGGCGAGTTCTACCAGTCCGCCTCCGCCTACACCGAGGAGTTTACGGAGAAGGACCACCTGGAGCTCCAGTTCATCGGCAGCAGCGGGAAGATCGTCATCAGCTCCTACGGCCTCACCTCCGGCCTGTCCCCCGGCACCAGCGACATCACCGAGGCCCTCCAGACCGGCGAGGTCACCTCCTACCGGGGCACGGACCCCCTCACCGGGGAGCACATCATGGCGGTGTGCGCGCCCCTGACCCTCAACGGCCGGGTGGAGGGGGCCATGCGCTATGTGACCTCCATGTCCGCCGTCCAGCGGCGGATTCTCTTCAACACCGCCGCCGCCGCCGCCCTGCTGGTGCTCTGCCTGGCCATGGTCTATATCTCCAGCATGATCTTCATCAACAACGTTGTGGAGCCGGTGGCGGAGGTGACGGAGGCCGCCAAGCGCATCGCCGGCGGCAGCTACGGCACCCAGATGGAGAACCACTACCGGGACGAGATCGGCCAGCTCATCGACGCCATCAACAACATGTCCAGCCAGATCAGCGAGAGCGAGAAAATAAAAAGCGAGTTCATCTCCTCGGTGTCCCACGAGCTGCGCACCCCCCTCACGGCCATCAACGGCTGGGGGGAGACGCTTTTGGCGGAGGACACGGACCCGGAGCAGCAGCGCCGGGGCGTGGACATCATCCTCAAGGAGGCACGGCGGCTGACGAACATGGTGGAGGAGCTGCTGGATTTCTCCAAGATGGAGGACGGGCGCTTCACCCTGCGCATTGAGCCGGTGGATGTCCAGGCGGAGTTTGAGGACACCATCTATACCTATATGGAGCTCTTCCGGCAGGAGAATATAGAGCTGAGCTACGACGGCGGGGAGGAGGTCTTCCCCCCCATCCCGGCGGACCCGGAGCGGCTCAAGCAGGTGTTCAGCAATGTCCTGGACAACGCCGCCAAGCACGGCGGCGCGGGCAAGCGCATCGACGCGGCGGTGACAGGGGAGGGGAGCGGCCTTGTGATTACCGTCCGGGACTACGGCCCCGGCGTGCCGGAGGCGGAGCTGCCCTTTGTCAAGCAGAAGTTCTACAAGGGCTCCTCCAAGGCCCGGGGCAGCGGCATCGGTCTGGCGGTGTGCGAGGAGATCATAAAGCTGCATGAGGGCGAGTTTGACATTGCCAACGCCCCCGGCGGCGGGTGCGTGGTCACGATTACACTGCCGGCTGGGTGATGGCATATGGAAATTCAGGGAGGCGGTACGATGTCAATATGGGGCCTGTTCAAGGGCAAACCGGAGCCGCTCGTTATTCACGACGCGCTCGGCACGTTTACTCTGGAGCATCCGCAGAAGGACAGCTTTTATGAGGGCGAGATCCAGTGGCCCGGCGGAGAGGCCATGGTCGATCTGGAGATTGACGGCGGCGGATCAATGACGGCGGACGCCGCGCGGAGGCATCTCCACAGCATAGCGGCGGAGAGCGCCGCATGGGACAAGCAGATCCGGGAATACGCCGCCGGGGACATGGCCGGCAGCGACGGGAACATTGAAATATGGGAGGACGACGGGGCTGGCGGCGGCTCCAGCCTGACAAAGGAGGCGTTTATCCGCCGTATTTCCATAGGCTTCATTCGTATCCAGGCGGACGGGACGATCTTCTTTTATTACGATCTGGACGGGATGTTCACAGACCACGGCCTGGGGGTTTACGCGGACATCTCCGGTGACATTTCGTCATCCGAAATATGCGGGTAATCCCCTGTTTTTACTCTATAAACAGGAAGAAAGGCGTTTTTATGGCAGACAAGCAGTGCAATACCTTCCGCACCACCATCGGCGGGCAGGCGCTCATTGAGGGCATTTTGATGCGGGGTCCGGAAAAGCAGGCAATCGTGGTCCGGGACCCGGAGGGCGGCCTTGTGGTCAAGGAGGAGGAGCTGAAGCTCATCAAGGACAAGTACCCCGTTTTGGGCCTGCCGCTCATTCGGGGCAGTATCACGTTTTTGGACAGCATGGTCAAGGGCGTGAAGGCCCTCATGTTCTCCGCCGACTACTACCCGGAGGAGGCCGGGGTGGAGGAGCCCGGCAGGTTTGAGAAGTGGCTGGACGAGAAGCTGGGCAATGAGAAGATGGAGAAGGTCCTCATCGCCTTCGCGGTGGTGGTGGCGGTGTGCTTCTCTGTGGGCCTGTTTATGCTCCTGCCCACGTTTCTGGCCAGCTTTGTGGAGCGGTTTACGGACAGCGTTCTGGTCCGCAATCTGGTGGACGCCGTCCTGCGCATCGCCATTTTTATGGCCTATATGATCGCGGTCTCCCGGATGAAGGATATCCGCCGGGTGTTTTCCTACCACGGGGCGGAGCACAAGACTATCTTCTGCTATGAGAAGGGCCTGGAGCTGACGGTGGAGAACGTCCGCCGCCAGTCCAAGCACCACCCCCGCTGCGGCACCAGCTTCATGCTGGTGGTTATCATTGTGGCGATTCTGGTGAATACGGCGGTTTTTGCCCTGTTTCCGGTGGGGAATGTGTTTCTGCGGATGCTGGTGCAGCTGGCGCTGCTGCCCTTTGTGGTGGGCATCACCTACGAGTTCAACCGCTATGTGGGGGGACATGACAACCCCGTCACCAATCTTTTGGCCAAGCCCGGGCTCTGGATGCAGAACTTCACCACCTTCGAACCTGACGACTCCATGATAGAGGTAGCCATCGAGGCCCTTAAGCGGGTCATCCCGGCGGAGAGGGGCAAGGACCAGTGGTGACCCGGAAGCGGATGACGACCTATCAGAAGCTGCTTCAGGATATCCGGCGGCAGTTCTTAGGGACCTGGTCTTCCAGTGCGCACCTGGAGGCGCTGGAGCTGGTCTGCTTTGGCGGCGGCATGAGTCGGGAGGAGTTCTACCGGGACAGTTCCCGGTGCGTTCCGTTGGAGACGGAGGAGCGGATCCGTGCCCTGGCGGCGCGGCACCTGGACGGGGAGCCGGTGGCCTACCTTATCGGGGAGTGGGAGTTTTACGGCGTGACCCTGGAGGTGACGGAGGATGTGCTCATCCCCCGCTCGGACACGGAGGTTCTGGCAGAGGAGGCCATCGCCTGGCTCAAGGGCCAGAGGAGCCGCCGGACCCTGGATCTCTGTGCCGGCAGCGGGTGTATTGGTCTTGCCCTTGCCAGCCAGATTCCGGACTGCCGGGTGCTGCTGGGGGAGATCTCCGAGGCGGCGCTTCGCGTCTGCCGGCGGAATATCCGCCGGACCGGGCTGGGAGAGCGGGTGTCGGCAATGGCCCTGGACGCCCTCCAGCCCCCGCCGGAGGCCATTGGACTTTTTCGGTGCGTTGTCTGCAACCCGCCCTATATTCCGCAGGCGGATATGGAGACGCTGGACCGGTCGGTGAGGGACTTTGAGCCCCATCTGGCCCTTGCTGGAGG
>JAIEIQ010000105.1 GCA_029065305.1 Oscillospiraceae bacterium | reverse complement strand
CCCATGTACTGCTCCATCCGGTCCATAACCTCGTCGTAGTTCTCCGCAGTGGCCCGGTCGGCGTCCAGGTCACGCAGCGCCAGCTCCTCCGCCAGAATCTCAAAGAACGTCACATCCTCGTAGGCCATAATCGCCTCGTGAATGCCGCCCTCCGCAAAGGCGCGGGAGGGGATGATCTCCCCGTCGTACAGCTCCACCAGGGCCGTCATGCCGTGGTCCAGACAGTGGGAGAACACCAGGCTCTCCACCTGGTCGTAGTCCCGGATGCGGTCCTCCCCTCGGGCAGAGTTGAGCACCCAGTTCCCTATGTAGACCAAATCCAGCAGGCGACGGTATTGTTTTTCTGTCAGACGCAGCTCCATAGCGGGCCTCCTCTCGTCGGTGCGGGACAGGCGTCCCTTCAGTTGTGTACAGTATAACAGATTGCGCTGAAAAATTCCACAGAAAATACAGGGCAAAAGGGCCAAATTTTTACTTGTTATTGGCTCGGAATCATAGTACAATAGTAAAGTTACCGTCACGGCTCCGGGACGCGGCTGTCCGCGCCTTCCAAACAAGGGCCGTGGCCCATGGAGGAGGTGTGTCCCCTTGGACCAGCGTCCCATCGGCGTGTTCGATTCCGGCCTGGGAGGGCTGACCGCGGCGCGGCAGCTGCGGCGGCTTCTGCCCTCTGAGAACATTATATACTTCGGCGACACAGCCCGTGTCCCCTACGGCAACCGGGGACGGGAGACTCTGCTCAAGTACGCCCGGCAGGATATGCGCTTCCTCCGCTCCTTCGATTTGAAGGCGGTGGTGATTGCCTGCGGCACCATCAGCACCAACTGCCTGGAGGCGCTCCAGGATGAAAACGACATCCCCATTGTCGGCGTGGTGGAGCCAGCCGTCCGCCGGGCGGCGGGGCTCAGCCGGAGGCGCAGGGTGGGGCTGGTGGCCACCCGGGCCTCCGTGAACAGCGGCGCCTATGAGCGGGCCTTCCGGCGGCTGGATCCGGAGCTCTCGGTTCACAGCCTGGCCTGTCCCCTCTTTGTCCCTCTGGTGGAGGAGGGGCGCTGCCAGCCCGGGGATGTGGTCGTGGAGACGGTGGCCCGGGAGTATCTGGCCCCCCTGCTGGCGGAGGGGATCGACACCCTGGTGCTGGGCTGCACCCACTACCCCCTGCTGGCGGAGGTGATCGGGGGGATTGCCGGGGAGGAAGTGGCCCTGGTGGATGTGGGAGCCGAGGCGGCGGTGGCCTGCCGGGATCTGCTGGCGGCCGGTGACGCGCTGACGGACCGGGAGGAGGGATCCATCACCTTCTGCACCAGCGACCGGGCGGTGGATTTTCAGCGGCTGGCCTCCTTGTTCCTGGGGGAGGACGCCGCCGGCCCGGTTCAACAAATTGATATTACAGGGTATTGAGGATGACAGAGAAAGACGTACTGATTTTTGTCCGGGGGGAGCAGCACTATGAGGACGCGGAGCCCGACGTGACGGAGCTGATGACCGAGGGGACCATGACCATCTCCGACGACGGCTGCACGGAGCTGACCTACCGGGAGACGGAGCTCACCGGCATGGAGGGCACTGTCACTACCTTTGCCATCCGCGGCGGCATTGTCACGCTGACCCGCACCGGCTCCGTCAGCTCCCAGATTGTTTTTCAGAAGGGGAAGCAGCACAGCTCCTTTTACGAGACTCCCTGGGGGGCTCTTTCCGTGGACGTGACCACCTCCTGCCTGGCCCTGCGGCTGGGGGAGCGGGGAGGCGTGATGGAAATTGGGTATTCTATTGCGGTGGAGCACCAGGTTACGGGCCGCTGCCACTTTAAGATTCGTGTACGAGAGAGGATGAGGTGACATGATCAACATGATTCAGAGCGCCAAGGACCAGGTTCTGGAGCTGACGGAGAGGGCCTACAGGGCGGCGGCAGCGGCGGGGGAGCTGCCGGCGGACGTGCCCGTCCGGGCCGGGGTGGAGATCCCCAAGGACGCCGCCAACGGCGACTACACCACCACCTATGCCCTGGCCTCGGCGAAGGCGATGAAGATGCGTCCCCGGGAGATTGCGGAGATTCTGCTGAAGCATCTGGAGCTGGAGGGGAGCTATTTTGCCTCCGCCGAGATCGCCGGGGCCGGGTTCCTCAACTTCCGTCTGGGGTCCGGGTGGTATGCCGGGGTGC
>JAIEIQ010000104.1 GCA_029065305.1 Oscillospiraceae bacterium | reverse complement strand
TCTCCGCTCTCTGGGGCACCCACACCCACGTCCCCACCGCAGACGAGTGCGTCCTGCCCGGGGGGACGGGCTACCTCACCGACCTGGGCATGACCGGCCCCATCCACTCCGTGCTGGGCATCCGGCCGGAGCAGAGCGTGGAGCTCTTCCTGGGGGGACTGCCGGGCCGGTTTGAGACGGCGGAGGGCCCCTGTAAGATGCAGGGGGCGGTGTTCTCCCTGGACAGCGCCACTGGGCTGTGCATAGGTGTGGAGAGGATTGATATTCGATGACCGGCTGGCGGCTGGAATAGAAGCTATAGAGAGAAATTGTCGGGGATAAGGAGAAATTATGCCGAAAATCATACACGCTGCCGATTTTCATCTGGACAGCGCTTTTGCCGGTCTGGAGCCGGAGAAGGCCCGGTCGCGCCGGGGGGAGCTGCGGGAGCTGCCGGACCGGCTGGCAGATCTTGCGCTGGCGGAGAGGGCGGAGCTGGTGCTCCTGAGCGGGGACCTCTTCGACAGCGAGCGGGTCTACCCGGAGACAGTGGAGGCCCTTCGCCGCGCACTGGAGCGGATGGCCTGCCCGGTGTTCATAGCCCCGGGGAATCACGACCCCTGCACCGCCCGGAGCCCCTACAGAACAGAGAAGTGGCCGGATAACGTACATATTTTCCAGGATACGGCGCTGACGGAGAAGGCGCTGCCGCCGCTGAACTGTGTGGTCCACGGGGCAGCCTTCTCCTCCGCGGAGCGGACGGATCAGGTCCTGGAGGGCTTCTCCATTCCCCAGGACGGACGGACCCATATCCTCTGCCTCCACGGAGATCTGCTGTCCAACAGCAGCCGGTACGGCCCCATTACACGGGAGCAGCTGGGCCGCTGCGGGGCGGACTACGCGGCTCTGGGCCACGTCCACCAGACCAGCGGGCTCCGGAGGGAGGGGGCCTGCTTCTGGGCCTATCCGGGCTGTCCGGAGGGGCGGGGCTTCGATGAGCTGGGGGATAAGGGCGTCCTTGTGGGGACGGTGGAGCTGGGGCGGGCGGAGCTGAAGTTCGTGTCCCTCTGCCGCCGTCGGTATCACATTGTGGAGGCGGATGTTACCGGGCGGGATCCCCGGACGGCGCTGGAATCTGCCCTGCCGCCCACAGCCGGGGACGACCTCTGCCGGATCATTTTCACCGGCGAGGCGGGAACCATCGACCTGGCCCCCCTGGCGGCGTCCTTCCAGGACCGGGTCTACGAGCTGGAGCTGCGGGACAAAACCCGGCCCGCCCAGAGCCTCTGGGACCGGGCGGGGGAGGATACCCTGCGGGGCCTCTTCCTCCAGGAGATGCGCTACCGGTACGACACCGCCCCCTCCGAGGCGGAGCGGGACCGGGTGGTGCTGGCGGTGCGCTTCGGCTTGGCAGCGATTGAGGGGAGAGATTTGTAGTCTGTGTGTTGCGGGAGGGACATGCCTATGCGGCATATTTTTATCATCAATCCGGCGGCGGGGAAGCGCAATTGCACCGCGGAGATCATGGCGATGGCGAAGCGCCTGACAGCCCGGGGCCTGAAAACGGAGTGCATCCTTACCAAGAGCCCCGGCCACGCCCAGGAGACTGCCGCCGCTGCTGCCGCCGCCGGCGGGCCAGTTCGCTTCTACGCCTGCGGCGGCGACGGCACGGTCAACGAGGTGGCCAACGGCATCGCCGGACAGGACTGCGCCGCCATGACCTGTATTCCCGTGGGGACAGGCAACGATTTTCTGAAAAATTTCGGGGACGCGGCCCCGCTGTTCGCCAGCGCCGAAAACCTCTTCGACGGCCCCCAATTTCCCCTGGACGCCATCGACTGCAACGGCCGTCTGGCCCTGACGGTGGCCTGCGCGGGCCTGGACGCCCAGGTGGCGGAGGACGTCCACCGGTACGGCGGGCTTTTGAAGGGCCAGGGCAGCTATATCGCCTCCCTGGCGGTGAACTTTTTCTCCAGAAGCTACAGCCACCGCTGGACGGTGGCTCTGGACGGGGAGAGGGCGAGCGGGGACTATATCCTGGCCGCTGTCTGCAACGGGCGGTACTACGGCGGGGGCTTCATGCCCTCGGCGGAGGCCCGGATGGACGACGGCGTGCTCCATACCGTTCTGGTCCGCCGGGTGGACCGCCTGACCTTCCTTCGGCTGGTGGGGGACTACGCCAAGGGCTGCGCCTACCGCTACCCGGAGGTCGTCCGCCGCTCCACCGCCCGGGAGGTGGTGATCGAGTCCAGGGACGGGGAGATTGTCATCTGTCTGGACGGGGAAACCGTCCACAGCCGCCGGGTGGCGCTGAGGCTGTCGGAGAAGCGGGTGAATTTCTTCGGGCCGGAGGGGTGCGATCCCAATGCCACCTGCCGGGCGCCGGAGGACATAAACTGAGGGGATACCATATGTAATGGGCGGCAGTGGTTTAAACTGCCGCCCGTTGACTATGTACTTATGGCAATTATGAGTGGAAGAGCTCATCAACGGTTGTTTTTAGCTCCCTCGCTAAGTGGAATGCCAGCGCTAAAGTAGGGTCATATTTATCGTTCTCAATAGCGTTCACCGTCTGCCGTGAAACGCCGCATCTTTTTGCTAATTCCTCTTGCGATAATCCCAGTTCTTTCCGCCTTTCTCGTATAGAATTTTTCATATCATCCCCCATGTCTTTCTTTGTAATACACCAGAGAAAGACAATAAATAATAGCGGCAACTTCCAGTTGGATAAAGGGGTTGGCAGTCATGGGCTGCGATCTTACAAAGTTTTCAATGACATCAATCACTTTTGCGCCGACAGTGGCAAACAAGGTGAAGGAGCTGGCTTTCCAAACAATGGTCTGGTTTCGTTCGTCTCCGGGCTTTAGCAGCGATATCAGCATGATAATGTCCAAAGCGGCAAACACCAAAAAGACAACTCCTAGAAACATTTGTGCAGGTACTGGCATAGCGTTTTCTCCTTTTCGTCATATGGTTAAATGTCAAAAGCTTTTGACATTTTCAGTATAAGCTAGAAGTCCAAAAATGTCAAGAGTTTTTTACATTTTTGTGAAAACGCAGGGAGCCGGCAGTCTAGCGCTTGTTTTAGGTTTAGCGCACAGGAGTTTTTCCCCATGGAGAGCCCCCAGTTTGTGAACTTTTTGTAAAACAGGCGGAATTTTCAAAAAATCCTCTTGCATTATACAGAGAGATGTTGTAAGATAAGCACCGTTAGCACTCCAGATGAATGAGTGCTAACGGTGTCAGAATTTGTTTTCAAAAATAATTGATATAGGAGGAACCAAGCAATGAAACTCACTCCCTTAGCAGACCGCGTGATTCTCAAGACGGTGGAGGCCGAGGAAACCACCAAGGGCGGCATCATCCTCACCGCCAGCGCCAAGGAGAAGCCCTCCGTGGCGGAGGTCGTCTCCGTGGGCCCCGGCGGCACGGTGGACGGCAAGGAGGTCGTCATGTCCGTGAAGCCCGGCGACAAGGTCATCACCGACAAGTACTCCGGCTCCAACGTGAAGATCGGCGACGAGGAGTTCACCATCGTCCGCCAGGGCGACATCCTCGCCATTGTGGAGTAAGACACGGACCGTTTGAATTAAAATTATTGGAGGTTTTGCTATCATGTCTAAGTTGATTAAGCGCGGCGAGGATGCCCGCAAGGCTTTGGAGATCGGCGTCAACCAGCTGGCCGACACCGTGAAGGTCACCCTGGGCCCCAAGGGCCGCAATGTGGTGCTGGATAAGAAGTTCGGCGCTCCCCTCATCACCAACGACGGCGTGACCATCGCCAAGGAGATCGAGCTGGACGACCCCTTTGAGAACATGGGCGCGCAGCTGGTCAAGGAGGTCTCCACCAAGACCAACGACGTGGCCGGCGACGGCACCACCACCGCCACCCTCCTGGCCCAGGCCATCGTGGGCGAGGGCCTGAAGAATCTGGCCGCGGGCGCCAACCCCATCGTGATGAAGAAGGGCGTTGCCAAGGCCGTGGAGGCCGCTGTGGGCTCCATCAAGGCCGACTCCCAGAAGGTCAACGGCACCGACGATATCGCCCGCGTGGGCACCGTCTCCTCCGGCGACGCCATGATCGGCAAGCTGATTGCCGAGGCCATGGAGAAGGTCTCCGCCGACGGCGTGATCACCATTGAGGAGTCCAAGACCAGCGAGACCTACAGCGA
>JAIEIQ010000103.1 GCA_029065305.1 Oscillospiraceae bacterium | reverse complement strand
GGTCCTCGCCATAGCCGCCGTTCTCCGGGGTGTCGGAGGCGTAGATGTAGCCGGTGGTGCCCTTCTGGGTGCCGATCATGACGGCGCTGTCCAGATCGTCAATGGACTGGACGGCGGGGGAGTCCTCCCGGACGATGACCACCTGCACGCCGGTGGCGTAGGACTCGGTGAAGTCCAGGGTGGCCTTGCGCTCCTCGTTGACGGTGAGGCCCGCCATGACGATGTCGCTCTGGCCATTGCCGGCGGCGGTGATGGCGGCGGTGAAGTCCTGGTCGTCCACCACCAGCTCCAGGCCCAGCTTCTTGGCGATCTCGGCGGCGACCTCCACGTCGATGCCCTCGAAGCTGCCGTCGTCGGTCAGCATCTCATAGGGAGGGAAGGCGGCGTTGGTAGCCATGTGGAGCTTGCCCTCCTCCACGGTCTTGAGGGCACTGCCGTCCGCAGCGGGCTTGTCCCCGCCGCCGCAGGCGGCCAGGCTCATGGTCAGGACCAGAGCCAGCAGTAAGGCGAAAAACTTTTTCATGGTGTAAAGCATCCTTTCTATGTTCGTTTCATCCAAATCATTTCCCGCTGGAGCGGTCCGCTCCGGAACGTTAGGGAGCATATCACGGCCAGTCCGGTTTGTCAATACTTTTTCATACAAAAATGAATAAATATTGAAAACACCGCTCCGGGCCTGCGGGAAAGGCCCGGAGCTCCGTCAGGAGAAGTGCGCGGACCACACCCAGTACGCCGCCGCTGCCTGCGCCAGCAGGATCAGCGGCATCCCCCAGACAAAATACCAGTGCCTGGTCTTGTGCCGGAAGATCCACATCCCCAGTATGGCCCCCGCGCTGCCGCCCAGCAGGGCGGAGAGGAACAGCGTCCGCTCCCGGATCCGCCAGGCCCCCTTCCGCTTCGCCCGCCGCTTGTCAAGCCACATCAGCCCGAAGGCCCACAGGTTCACCGCCAGCAAATAGCCTGCGATCAGCCCCGCCGGGGAGCCCGTCACGGCAACACCCATCAGGGTCAAGAGCCGGTCGTTTTGTGCCTCCGGCAAAAAGAGATCCTTCATCCTGTACCGCCGCCTTTCTGTCTCGTCGCAGAGCCAGTATAGCGGCGGGAACTGTGCACTGTCAAGAGAAACCGGCCCGGAGAGGGGAAAACTTTGGTGGAAAAACCATTGTAAATCGGGCCCGGCAGAGGTATAATACACCTATTCTGAAAAAAAGCGCCATTTTGAAGAAATTGCAGGTGAAAACATATGGAAAGAATCAAGATCGCGGCTCTCTACGCCGACAGCCAGGCCCTGGACGGCCAGACCGTCACCGTCATGGGCTGGGCCCGCACCATCCGGGATATGAAGACCTTCGGGTTCATCGAGCTCAACGACGGCTCCTGCTTCCGCAACTTGCAGGTGGTCATGGACGCCAACGTCCTGGGCAACTACAGGGAGATCGCCGCCCAGAACGTGGGCGCGGCCCTCATCGTCACCGGCAGGCTGGTCCTCACCCCCGAGGCCAAGCAGCCCCTGGAGGTGAAGGCGGAGCGGATCGACGTGGAGGGCACGTCCTCCCCGGAGTACCCCCTCCAGAAGAAGCGCCACAGCGTGGAGTACCTGCGGACCATCGCCCACCTGCGGCCCCGCACCAACCTGTTCTCCGCCGCCTTCCGGGTCCGGTCCGTGGCCGCCCACGCTATCCACACCTTTTTCCAGGACCGGGGCTTTGTCTACGTCCACACCCCCATCATCACCGCCAGCGACTGTGAGGGCGCGGGGGAGATGTTCCAGGTGACGACCCTGGACGTGAACGACCCGCCCCGCAGACAGGACGGGCAGATCGACTACAGCCAGGACTTCTTCGGCAAGCGGGCCAGCCTGACCGTCTCCGGCCAGCTCAACGCGGAGAACTTCGCCATGGCCTTCGGGGATGTGTACACCTTCGGCCCCACCTTCCGGGCGGAGAACTCCAACACCCAGCGCCATGCCGCCGAGTTCTGGATGATCGAGCCGGAGATGGCCTTCTGCGACCTCCAGGGCGACATGGAGATTGCCGAGGCGATGATCAAGTTCATCATCCGCACGGTGATGGAGAAGTGCCCTCAGGAGATGGCGTTCTTCAACAGCTTCGTGGATAAGGGGCTTCTGGAGCGGCTGGAGCACGTGGCCTCCTCCGACTTCGGCCGGGTGACGTACACCGAGGCGGTGGAGATCCTCAAGAAGAACAACGACAAATTCGATTACAAGGTGGAGTGGGGCTGCGACCTCCAGACCGAGCACGAGCGGTATCTCACCGAGCAGGTCTTCCAGCGCCCCGTCTTTGTCACCGACTACCCCAAGGAGATCAAGGCGTTCTACATGCGCCTCAACGACGACGGCAAAACCGTGGCCGCCACGGACTGCCTGGTCCCCGGCATCGGGGAGATCATCGGCGGCAGTCAGCGCGAGGAGCGGCTGGAGGTCCTGGAGGCGCGGCTCCAGGAGCTGGGCATGAACCCGGAGGACTACTGGTGGTACTGCGATCTGCGGCGGTACGGCTCCTGCCGCCACGCGGGCTTCGGCTTGGGCTTCGAGCGGATGGTGATGTACCTCACCGGCGTGAGCAACATCCGGGACGTCCTGCCCCATCCCCGCACCGTCGGTACGGCGGAGTTTTAAAAGAGGCGGACCCTTCCAGCAGCCGCTAAATTTTCGTAAGAAACGCCGGGAGGACGGCGGCTCTCTTGCGCGGGCGGGAAATCCGTGGTATAATAGTAACCGGTTTCTCGCCTGAAAAATGGGCGGATATACGAAGGAGGACAAAAAAGCTATGCTGATTCCTGTTCTGCTGTTTCTGCTGGGACTGCTCTGTCTGATCAAGGGCGGGGACTGGTTTGTGGACGGGGCCACGGGGCTGGCCCGGCGGTTTCATCTGCCGGAGCTGCTCATCGGGGCCACTGTCGTGTCCATCGGCACCACCCTGCCGGAGGTGATGGTCTCCACCACCTCGGCCCTCAGCGGCCACGGGGAGATCGCCTACGGCAACGCCATCGGCTCCGTCATCTGCAACACCGCCCTGATCGCCGCCATCACACTGGCGGTCCGCCCGGGGAAGGTGGACCGGGCCGCTCTGCGCACGCCGGTGATCTTCTTCTTCGCGGCGGCGCTCCTCTACGCTGGCGTGGCCTACACCACTGGATATTTCAGCCGGACCATCGGCCTTATTCTCCTGGCTATGTTCGTGGTCTACATGGTCCTCACCGTTGTCCAGATGAAAAACGCCCCCGCCGGGGCGGAGGAGCCGGAGGAGGACGCCAAGGAGCACTCCCTCCTCCACGATCTCCTGCTGCTGGCGGCGGGCGCAGTGCTCATCGCCGTGGGGGCGAACCTGCTGGTGGAGAACGGCACCCTGATCGCCCAGGCCCTGGGGGTGCCGGAGTCGGTCATCGCGCTGACCTTTGTGGCCCTGGGGACCTCCCTGCCGGAGCTGGTGACGGCGGTGACGTCCCTCGTCAAGGGCCACAGCGCCCTATCCCTGGGGAACGTCATCGGCGCCAACCTCTTCAACCTGGTGCTGGTCAGCGGGGTGTCGGTGACGCTGGCGCCCTTCCCCGTCCCCCAGTCGGCCACCCTGGCGGGATATAACGCGTCCCTGGTGCTGGACATCCCGGTGATGCTGGCGGTTATGCTCTTTTTGACCGTACCGGCGCTGATCCGGGGGAAGCTCTCCCGCCTCCAGGGGATTGCACTGCTGGCGGTCTACGCCGCGTTCTGCGCGGTGCAGTTCACCCTGTAAAGGGCGGACCGGGTCCATAGGCCGCGATATAAAATGGAAAAGCGGGAATCTGTCCATCAGATTCCCGCTTTTTTTGTCGTATAAGCGCCGGCGGGGAGCCTCCTACCGCCCCACAAACACCATCACGCTTCTGGGACGGATGGTGAAGTGGCTGTTGGACAGATGGGTGGCCGGCAGGGGCTCCTCCTCAAAGGTGTCCACCGCCAGCTCCCAGCGCATGGATGCCGGCAGATCCGGCAGGCGCACCGCCAGCTCCTCCCAGTAGGCGTTGGAGGCCGCGTACACCACCTCCGGCCCCGTCCGCCGGTCCCACCCGGCGAACATCACCCCCACATACCGCTCGTGGGCGGCGAACTGGTCGTGCCAGGGCTCCACCCCGTGGAAGCTCACGTCCGGAAAGCCGCAGCACCCGCCGCTCTTGTTGGAGCGGAGGACCGGATGGTCCTTCCGGAAGCGGATCATGTTCTGGAAGAAGCGGAACTGCTCCCGGTTCCGCTCCAGCAGCGTCCAGTCCAGCCAGGAGGTGATGTTGTCCTGGCAGTAGGCGTTGTTGTTGCCGAACTGAGAGTTGCCGAACTCATCCCCCGCCAGGAACATGGGGATCCCCCGCGAGCACATGAGCAGGGCGAAGGCGTTGCGGACCATCCGCCGGCGCAGGGCGTTGACGGCGGCGTCGCCGGTCTCCCCCTCCACGCCGCAGTTCCAGCTGTTGTTGTCGTCGGCCCCGTCGGTGTTGTTCCAGCCGTTTTTCAGGTTGTGCTTCCTGCTGTAGGAGAACAGATCCCAGAGGGTGAACCCGTCGTGGCAGGTGATGAAATTCACCGACGCGTTCTCCCGCTTCCCCGGGTCGTAGATGTCCGGACTGCCCACCAGCCGCTCCGCCGCTGCCCGGGCCATGCCCTCGTCCCCCTTCAGGTACCGGCGGATGTCGTCCCGGTAGCGGCCGTTCCACTCCGCCCACCGGTTCCAGGCCGGGAAGGACCCTACCTGATAGAGCCCTCCGGCGTCCCACGCCTCGGCAATGAGCTTCACATCCCCCAGAATGGGGTCGAAGGCCAGGGCCTGGAGCAGGGGCGGCTTATCCATGGGGGAGCCGTCCTCGTTGCGGCCCAGGATAGAGGCCAGGTCGAACCGGAACCCGTCCACCCGGTAGTTGGTCACCCAGTAGCGCAGGCAGTCCATGATCATCTGGTGGACGATGGGGTGGTTGCAGTTGAGGGTGTTGCCGCAGCCGCTGAAATTGTAGTAGCCCCCGTCGGGCTTGAGAAGATAGTAGATGTTGTTGTCCAGGCCCTTGAAGGAGAAGAAGGGCCCCCGCTCGTCGCCCTCCGCCGTGTGGTTGAACACCACGTCCAGATAGACCTCAATGCCCCGCTGGTGGAAGGCCTGGATGAGCCGCTTGAGCTCGTTGCCCTCCCGGTTGTACTCCAGGCTGGCGGTGTAGCTGGTGTTGGGGGCGAAGAAGCAGACGGTGCTGTAGCCCCAGTAGTTGTAGAGCTCCTGGCCGTTCATCTGGCGGTAGTCCTGCATCTCGTCGAACTCGAAGATGGGCATCAGCTCCACCGCGTTCACCCCCAGCGCCTCCAGATAGGGGATCTTCTCCATGAGCCCCTCAAAGGTGCCGGGATTCCGGACGCCGGAGGAGGCGTCCTTGGTGAAGCCCCGGACGTGGAGCTCATAGATGATCAGATCCTCCATGGGGATCAGGGGCCGGGGCATGACCCCCCAGTCGAAGTCGTCCCGGACCACCCGGGCCTTGTAGTGCTGGCCCCGGGGCGTCCGGTCCCCCCACCGGCTCTGGCCCGTCACCGCCTTGGCGTAGGGGTCCAGCAGATACTTGGTCCGGTCGAAGATCAAGCCCTTCTCCGGATCGTAGGGGCCGTCCACCCGGTAGGCGTACTCGAACTCCTCGATATCCAGCTTGAAAACGATCATGGAGTACACGTTGCCGATGCGGTAGTGCTCCGGAAAGGGGAGCACCGCGTAGGGCTCCCGGGCCTCCCGGTGGAACAGCAGCAGCTCCACCGACGCGGCCCCGTGGGAGTGGATGGTGAAGTTCACCCCGCCGGGGATGGCCGTGGCCCCGTTGATGTCGTAAAACCCGGGCCGCACTTCAAAGCCGTCGATGGTGTCCATAGGGATGAGGTGGATGGTCCGGGGCAGCACCAGCTTGGGGGCGGCCTCCTTTGCCAGCGTTTTCTCCATGTCCATGGGCTCTCTCCTTTTCGCTTTCTGATGGAATTGACACGCCCGGGGCCCGGGGGGCATAGACTGTGGTGACCGGGAGTGTGAAATACGTATGGCTTATTCTGATCGTGAGCTGCTGGCCCGCCTCATCGAGTGCGAGGCCGGCGGCGAGGGGGAAAACGGAATGAAGGCGGTGGCCTCCGTGGTGATGAACCGGGTCCACGCTACCGGCGGCGAGTATGCCCGCGTGGGCCGGGGCAGCGTGCGCAACATCATCTTCCAGCCCGGCCAGTTCGTCTGCGCAAGCGAGACGGAGGGCGGGGCCTACAACCCGCAGAACATCTACAACATGCGCCCGGAGGCCATCCACTACGAGATCGCCGACTGGGCCATCGCGGGCAACCGCCTGCCGGATGTGGCCCAGTCCCTGTGGTTCTACAACCCCTTCAGCCCCAAGTGCCGCAGCAATTTTCCCACCGGCGTGGGCTACTGGCAGACCCGCATCGGGGACCATTGCTTTTACAATCCGACGAACGCCTACTTTTCTACATAAGAGATCATCCGCGCATGGTCAAGCAGTCTCCAGAGACGCCCCACTACAAGACTTTAAGGAGTGATCGTTCTATGGCCCAAGACATCAACCACATGAACATACAGGTCAACACCGGGGACAACGCCCGCAACTCCAGCGGCGGCGGTCAGGACGGCCAGAGCGGCCGGTTCCCGGGCCAGGGCCGCGCCGCCCGCGGCACACCCGATGAG
>JAIEIQ010000102.1 GCA_029065305.1 Oscillospiraceae bacterium | reverse complement strand
GACCGCAAAAAACATTATATATAATCGGAAAATAAGTGAAATTTCTTCAATGCGGATTTGAAATAAGGACATTGAAGGCCAAAATCCTTCATTTAGCAGAGTAACTGCATTTGAAACATTTTTGATGTGGTTTTCTTTGCGAAAATCACTTTATCGACAGTCTGACACGATTTGACAATCGTGTTTTTTTCACAATATTGGGCTTTTCCGCAGGGACTCCCCTTATTCCCCCATAAAAACTTTCCGTCCTGTCCCTGACGGCCGCCGCGCCAGCCCCCCCCCCCGGCGCTTCTTAGAACACAGCCGGCTTCAGTGTCCAGGTTTGAAGCCGCGTGTGGCGGTAAATGGTCTCCGGATAGAAGTCCTTCCTCCAAAGAACCCACTGGGTCCAGCCGCCCTCCTCCTTCGGCTCCCGCACGTACTGGGCCGCGGCCAGGTCCCCCCGAAGGACAGGCACCTCCTCCGCGCCGGTGCGCACAGCCTCCAGCATGGTGCACAGCAGATCCACGGGGTTGAGCAGATTGCCGCCGACCTTGTAAAGGCTTCGCAGCTGCTTATACCCCATTACCTGGTCGAACTGTCCCAGGGCGGCGTCCGCCAGCGCCTGAACGGAAACCGTGGGCGCGGTTATGACGGACGGCTCCTCCGCCTCCGGACCGTACAGCAGCTCCGGCATCAGTATCTGTCCCTTGAGGTGCTTTGCGGTGAGCGAAAACACCTCGGAGGGTGCCAGATAGGCCCCGCCCACAGGCGCGAAGGTAATCTGATTCCCAAGCGCCCCGGCAATGCGCTCCACGTCCTCAGCCGTGATGGGGGCGCGGCGCTGGAGCTCCAGCGCCATGCCCTGGGAGGCGGTCAGATACTCCACATCCGGCTGCTTCCGGGTGTACAGCAGAAACTGGCGGAGCATCTCAATGTACTTGGTCTGCTCCCCCGGCTCCCGGAGCGGGGCGGGCTGCAGCAGCGGCGGGTTCTTTCCGTCCAGGAAGTTGACCTCATCCCAGAAAACGGTGGAGGAAAATTCCGTCGGATGGTCGTAGGTGCTGACAAACACCGTCTCTTTGCCTGTGGTGTCTATCGCCTCAAAGTCCCGGATATACTGCTCCAAACCGCCATCCCGGTGCTGGAGGCGGATCAGATTCACCAGGTCCGTGTAGCAGAGGACGCCGCCGTACCAGAAGGGTTGTCCATTTATCCCCAAAATAGAGTGGGCGTCAAGATAGGTGGGCACGCCCCACTTGCGTAGGACGGGGAACACCTGAGGGGCCCAGGATTCCCCGGGCTGTCCATAGCTGGTGAGGTGCTGTCCGGAGATTTCCCCCACAAGCCGGAAGCCCTCATCCTCCCGGCGGGCGAACTCCTCCGCGCCGGCGCGGAACCCGAAGCGGTCCAGATATTCCGTCGGCAGCGGGTGGACGCTGTGGAGCGTGGTGTGAAAGCTGAGCTCATGGCTGGGCAGGCGGGAGAGGATATCCGTCCTGCCGCGCTGGCGCAGCAGCTCCAGCTTCTTGGCGCAGAATTTAATGGTAGCGCGGACGCCCACCTCATCCAGCATCGCTAAAAGCTCCGCGAAGGGCCGGCAGATGAACGACGCCATCGTGAACTATGTGGTCGAGGTCCTGCAGGAGTTGGACAGAAAGGGCTGGAAGTATAAGAAGCCCGACACCTCCCACAGCTAACGCGCAATCAACGCCCGGCAAAAAACCGGAGATCTCCAACGAGATCTCCGGTTTTTCGCCGCTTCTTTTTTACCAGGCCTTGATGTACCCGGGCAGGTAGTCCAGGGGATTGACCCGGCTGTCGTTCTCAAAAATCTCGTAGTGGAGATGGGGGCCGCTGGAGATGCCGGTAGAGCCGGTGACGCCGATGACCTGCCCCTGGGTGACGGTGGCCCCCTCCTTCACGGACAGGCTGCTCATGTGGGCGTAGAGGGTGCGGTTGCCCGGGCCGTGGCTGATGACTACGTAGTTGCCGTAGGAGCTGGACCGCTCGGCGGTAATCACCACCCCGGCCTTGGTGGCCAGCACGTTGGTGGTATAGCCCACGCCTCCGATATCCACCCCCTTGTGGTTGGTGGAGGCCCCCTTGATGCCGGTGTTCCGCTGGCCCTGGGGGGAGGTGATGCGCTTGCTCACCGTCTCCGGCCAGATATACCCGCCGGAGGTGGCGCTCCAGTTCATAGCCGCCGCCAGCATCTGCGCCGCCAGCTCCTCCTCCTTCTTTTTGATCTGCTTCTGAATCTCCGCCTCCTCGGCCTCCCTGGCCTTCACCAGCTCCGCCGCGGCCGCCTCATCCGCCTGGATGCGCTTGACCAGGTCGTTGGCCTCCTCCCTCTGCTTGTCCAGGGAGAGCTTCTGGGCCTCCAGCGCGGCCTTGGCCTCCTCGGAGGCGGCAAGCAGCGCCTCCTGCTCCGCCTGCTTGGCCTCAATCTGGGCCCGGATCCCCCGCAGGCTGTCCAGCACGCTCTGGTCATAGTTCATAACCTCCTGGACATCGGAGAGGCGGCTGAGCAGGTCGGAGAAGTCCGCTGCCTTGAAGAGCACCGACCAGTAGGAGGTGCTCCCCGCCTCCTCCATCACCCGGGCCCGCTCGCAGAACAGAGCGTACTGCTCCGCCTCCTGCTGGCGGTTGACCTCCAGCTCGTAGGCCGTCTGGTCCAGCAGGGCCGCGTAGCCGTTGATCTGGCTCTCCGTGTTGGCGATCTCCCGGACCGTCAGCTCAATCTGCTGGTCCAGCAGGTTCCGCTGGGCGATAGCGTCGGCCTTCTGCCTCTGAATATTCTCCAGCTCCTTCTCCAGCTCCTTCTTCTGACTTTCAATGGCCCGGGCATCCTTCTTGAGTGCGTCAATGTCCCCCTGGGTCACGGCCCCGGCAGTGGAAAGTCCGGGCGCCGGTGCGAAAGCCAGCAGCAGGGCCAGCAGCAACGCGCATATCCGTTTCTTCTTCATTGATTCGGCTCCCTTATCCTCAGACCTGGAGGAACTTCCGAATGGCGGAGAGACTGCCCCCTACGCCGATGAAGATCCCCGCCAGCACGAAGATCCCCGCCACGTAGAGCCGCATCTCCGCGAAGGGCACCACATTGATCAGGTTGATGGTGTCGTTGCTGGCGACGGACCGGGCCACCACCTCATAGAGCCCCCACTGGAGAAAGAAGCCGATGAGTGCGGAAAACAGCCCCATCAAAAGTCCCTCGTACACAAAGGGCCAGCGGATAAACCCGTTGGTAGCCCCCACCATCTTCATAATGGCAATATCATCCCGGCGGTCAAAGGTGGTAAGCTTGATGGTATTTGCCACAATGAACACCGACACCAAAAACAGCACCGCGATAAGCGCCACACAGACGATCCCCGCCACATTGCGGATGGTGATGAACCCGGCGGCCTCATCCTCATAGGCGTTGACCTTCCCGATGTTGGGCACTGCCTCCAGGGCCTCCCTGGTCTGGCGCATGTAGCCGATGTCCTTCAGATCCACGGCGTACCGGTGGCGGAAATTGTCGTCGGGCAGGCCCTGAAAGAGCTCGTCGTCCTCGTACCGGGCCCGGAACGCCTCCGCGGCCTCGGTGTTGGAGATAAAGTGGACGTCCCGCACATTGGGGACCTCCCGCAGCTCCGCCTCCAGGGCCCGGGCCTCCTCCTCGCTGAGGGACTTGTCCACAAAGGCCAGCATCTGGTTCTGGGCCTCCATGTCCTCCAGCATGGCGTTGGCGTTCACCGCCACCAGGGTGAAGGTCCCCATAATCAGCATACAGGCCACCATGATGCCGATGGCGGCAAAGGACATAAACCCGTGGTTGAACATGCTGAAAGCGCCCTCCCGGGCGAAGTAGAAAATATCGTATCTGCTCATTGCGGTCTCCTTCCGTAGTAGCCCTTGCCGTCCCCCACCACGCGGCCCCGCTCCAGCATGACCACCCGCTTGTCAAAGCGGTTGACCAGGTCCTTCTCGTGGGTCACAACCAGCACCGTGGTCCCCAGGGCGTTGATCTTCTCCAAAAGGCTCATGATCTCCAGGGAGCGGGCCGGGTCCAGGTTGCCGGTGGGCTCGTCGGCGATAATTGTGCTGGGGTTGTTGAGCAGCGCCCGGGCGATAGCCACCCGCTGCTGCTCCCCGCCGGAGAGCTCCGAGGGCAGGCGCCGGGCCTTGTTCCCCAGTCCCACCAGCTCCAGGCAGTAGGGGATGCGTTTTTTGATCTCCTTGGGGGTGGAGCCCACCGCCCGCATGGCGAAAACCATGTTGTCATAGACGGTCTTGTGCTCAATGAGGCGGAAATCCTGAAAAATAACGCCGATGGTCCGGCGGAGGTGGGGGATCTGCCACTCCCGGATGTTGCGCAGGGAGAAGCCGTTGACCATCACCCGGCCCTCCGAGGGCTCGATCTCCCCGATCAAAATCTTGATAACCGTGGACTTCCCGCTGCCCGAGGGGCCCACCATGAACACGAACTCCCCGTCCTTGATCTCCAGGGAGAGGCCGTTGAGGGCGTGGGCCCCGTTTGGATATTCCTTCACTACGTCGATCAATCGAATCATGTCTCTATTTACCTTCCCAGCCGACGGGCGGCCCAGTTGTTATTTCCAGACGGCCTGACGAGTCAAACCCAGTATCCATGATACATCAAGAGGGTGTTTCACGTCAAGGGGGCTGGGCGGATTTTATGTCAATCGTCCCCGGTATTTGGCGGACGGTGCGGAAATGCGCCGCTGAAAAAGAGAGATATATTTATCACTTTCCCCTTGACAGCCGGAGATCAAAGTGATATATTTATCCCATTAAGAGACAAATATATCATTCTAACATCTGATTAGGAGGTCTTGTCCCATGAAACAACAGAAGAAAAGCAGGAAATCAATTCCAGTGCTCCTCGGCCTGTGCTGCGCGGCCCTGACAGCCGCCGCCTGCTGGTACGATCTGACCTATAACGGCGGGAGGCTCGTCTATCCCATACATTCCTATGCCTTTAGGTCTACAGATATTCCCATGCTCCTGGCCGTGACGCTGGACGTCCTGTATGCCCTGTACCTGGCGTTCCTGCTGGCCCGGGGCATCCGGAACCAAAAGGAGTATGTGAAAAAGACAGGCCGTACCCGGCGGCTGAGCCCCCAGCTTGGCCTGCTGGGCTTCCTGGGATTTCTGGGCTTCGCCGGCCTCTGGTCCTACGGGACCTGGGGGGATCCGACGCCCTTCGTCTTCTTCGTGTTCTTCGGCTTCTTCGGCTTTTTCTTCGAGGGGAGGATGTCCAACACCCTCATGGACGAGCGCTACAAGGAAAATGCCGCCCGGGCGGAGCTGAAGGCCTTCCGGACAGGATTTGCCATCATCATGCTCCTCCTGATCCTGGCGGGCCAGCACAGCCGCCGCCATGTGGAGTTCATCGCCCCCATTTTGATCTCCGGCATCGCCCTGACGGTGGCGCTGACCATGTTCCTCTCGGAGTACCTGCTCTACCGCTATGACCACGACGACGCGGCTGCCCTGGAGGAGGAGGAATAATGGACGGCTTTACCTGCAACCTCAAGGTCTACCGCCAGCTTCAGGGCCTGACCCAGGGGGAGCTGGCGGAGCTGGTGGGGGTCCGGCGGGAGACCATCATGCGCCTGGAGAAGGCCCTCTACAACCCCTCCCTGAAGCTGGCTATCGACATCTCCCGGGCGGTGAACGCGCCACTGGAAGAAATTTTTATCTTCGAATAGAAAAAGAGGCCGTCACCTCTCGGTGACGGCCTCCCAACTGCTGTGTGTTAAATTACTCGTTGATGTCGATAACGACGCCGGAGCCAACGGTACGGCCACCCTCGCGGATAGCGAAGCGGAGGCCCTTCTCAATGGCGATGGGGGTGATCAGCTCCACGTTCATGTCCACGTTGTCGCCGGGCATGCACATCTCCACGCCCTCGGGCAGGGAGATAACGCCGGTCACGTCGGTGGTACGGAAGTAGAACTGGGGACGGTAGTTGTTGAAGAAGGGGGTGTGGCGGCCGCCTTCGTCCTTGCTCAGGACGTACACCTGGCCCACGAACTTGGTGTGGGGGTGAATGGAACCGGGCTTGCACAGCACCTGGCCGCGCTCGATCTCGGTCTTGGCCACGCCGCGGAGCAGGCAGCCAGCGTTGTCGCCGGCCTCGACGTAATCCAGGGTCTTGTGGAACATCTCCATGGAGGTGACGACGGTGCTGCGCTTCTCGTCGGTCAGACCAACGATTTCGACAGTCTCGCCGGCCTTCAGCTGGCCGCGCTCCACACGGCCGGTGGCCACGGTGCCGCGGCCGGAGATGGTGAACACGTCCTCGACGGGCATCAGGAAGGGCATGTCGGCCTTGCGGTCGGGGGTGGGGATATAGCTGTCAACGCTGTCCATGAGCTCCTTGATGCAGGCGTACTCGGGGGCGTTGGGATCGGTGCTCTCGCTGACCAGAGCGTTCAGAGCGGAACCCTTGATGATGGGGATGTCGTCGCCGGGGAACTCGTAGAAGGACAGAGTCTCGCGGACCTCCATCTCCACCAGCTCCAGCAGCTCCTCGTCGTCCACCTGGTCGCACTTGTTCAGGAAGACCACGATGGCGGGCACGCCCACCTGGCGGGCCAGCAGGATGTGCTCCTTGGTCTGGGCCATGGGGCCGTCGGTGGCAGCGATGACCAGGATCGCGCCGTCCATCTGAGCGGCGCCGGTGATCATGTTCTTGATATAGTCGGCGTGGCCCGGGCAGTC
>JAIEIQ010000101.1 GCA_029065305.1 Oscillospiraceae bacterium | reverse complement strand
CCCAGCCGGGACTGGATGAAGATCGCCAAGAGCAGCGAGGCCCGCAGCAAGATCCGCCAGTGGTTCAAGCGGGAGCGGCGGGAGGAGAACATCGCCCAGGGCCGGGCGTCCTTTGAGGCGGAGCTCCGGCACGCGGGCATCTCCATGGCCCAGATCACCGCCCCCGACGTGCTGCCGTCCATTCTGGAGCGGGTGAAGTTCCCCGGGCTGGACGAGATGTACGCCGCCATCGGCTATGGCGGCTACACGGCGGTGAAGGCGGTCAACCGCATCCGCGACGAGCTTTTGCAGATGACCAGGGCCGCGGCCCTGGAGAAGGCCTCGGCGGCTGCTGCTGCCGCGGCCCAGGAGAAGCGGGAGGAGCAGCCGAAAAACCTGCCCCGGCGGGTGAAGAGCGAGAAGGGCATCGTGGTGGAGGGGCTGTCGAACTGCCTGGTGAAGTTCTCCAAGTGCTGTGCGCCGGTGCCCGGGGACGAGATTGTGGGCTTCATCACCCGGGGCTACGGCGTGTCCGTCCACCGGCGGGACTGTCCCAACGCGGACCCCAACCACCACACAGCGGCCAACCAGGGCCGGTGGATCAAGGTCTCCTGGGGCGAGGACGTGAACGAGAGCTACTCCACAGGGCTGGAGGTGGTCTGCAAGGACCGGCCCAACCTGCTGGTGGATATCTCCACGGCCCTGAGCACCTGCAAGGTGAACGTGTCCAGCATGAACGTTCACTCCACCGCCGACGGCTTCGCCATCTTTTATATTACCATCTCCGTCACGGACGCCAAGCAGCTGGGCCAGGTGATGCGGAAGATCCACCAGATCTCCAGCGTCATGAAGGTCAACCGTCCGGCGGGATAAAGCGGGAAAGGAAGCGGATACTAACATGAGAGCGGTACTGACAAGAGTAACCTCCGCCTCGGTGACAATCGCCGGGCAGGTCAACGGCGCCATCGGCAGGGGGTATTTGATTCTGCTGGGGGTGGGCCCCAACGACACAGAGGGGACCGCCATGAAGCTGGCGGACAAGGTCTGCAACCTGCGCATCTTCGAGGACGAGAACGAGAAGATGAACCTGAACCTGGAGCAGGCGGGGGGGAGCATCCTGGTGGTGAGCCAGTTCACCCTGTACGCCGACACCTCCAGCCGGAGGCCGGGCTTCTCCGGCGCGGCCAAGCCCGAGCTGGCGGTTCCCCTCTATGAGAAGTTCATGGAGCGGTGCCGGGAGCGGGGGTTCACCGTGGAGCACGGGGAGTTCGGCGCGGATATGCAGGTGGAGTCCGTCAACGACGGACCGGTGACGATCCTGTTCGATACGGAGAAATAAAGATGTTTGCTTTTTTTCATAAAAAGGACGAATCCCAGCCCCGGAGGGACTGGCCCTGGACCCTGAATATCGGCGGATACCCCAGGAGCAATCCGTCCTGGGAGGATATCCGGGCTGGTCTGGAGGCGCTGGTCCAGGACAGCGGCAGCTTCCTGATTTTGGAGCAGAGGGACCCCGCCGGGCCGAAGGGGCGCTATTGGTTCATCCAGTGCGCCATCGCCCTGGAGGGCCCGGACGCCGGGCAGTACTCCCTGGAGATCGGCTTCCGGAGGGACGGCAAAGGCCATCTTCTGGACCGCACACTGCCCCGGCTGGAGCAGGTAATTGCCTATTTTGACTGGGCGTTCCGCTGGAAGCCTCTGGATTTTGCCGGGTTTGAGGATATGTCGGATATGGTGCAGTAAGGAGAGAACAATCATGATTTTTGATACCATCCCCGTGGGGCAGATCGACACCAACTGCTATTTGATCGGTGATGAAACGGAGGGCGTGTGCGCCCTGGTGGACCCCGGCGGGTCAGCGGAGAGAGTCCTGCGCATGGTGGAGCGGAGCGGCCTGCGCCTGGAGAAGCTGCTTCTGACCCACGGCCACTGGGACCATGTGGACGGCATCCCCGCCATTCTGGAGGCATTTCCCGGCCTGCCGGTGTATATTCATGAAGAGGACCTGTGTCCCGCCGGCAGCGCGGACCACCACTACAAGATGCTCCACAAGGGGGAGAACCAGCGGACCTACGGCGAGGGGGACACGGTGAGGGTGGGCTCCCTGGAGGTCAGGGTCCTCCACACCCCCGGCCACTCCCCCGGCTCGGTGACGCTGCTGGCGGAGGAGTATATGCTCTCCGGGGACACGCTCTTCGCCATGAGCTGCGGACGGACGGACCTGCCCGGCGGGGATTCCTATGACATGATCGCCTCCCTGGTCAAGCTGGCGGACCTGGAGGGCAATTATAAGGTCTGCCCCGGCCATGGAGAGGACAGCACGCTGGACTTTGAGCGCAAAAACAACCCCTATATGAAGCACGCGCTGAGCATATGAAGCTGATATTTACAGGCCACGACTGCCGCTACGCCGTGGAGCAGAGCCTGCTGGCCTTTTTCCCCAACGAGCGCCCGGTCTACGAAGGGGAGGACGAAAACACGGCGAAGGTTTCTCTCACCGAGGACAGCGGAGGCGCCCGGGCAGTCACGGAGCTGTGGGCGGACGGCAAAGCCGCCCGGGGCGAGGCCCGGACGGATATCCCGGAGGCCGCAGACGAATACGAGCGGGAGCGGCTGCGGCAGCGGGCGGTGAAGCTCAGCTTCTTCCACGCCGCGCGCTCCCTCACCGGCATCACCCCGGCCTGGGGGGCCCTCACGGGCATCCGGCCCGCCAAGCTGGCGGCTGGGCTGCTGGAGGAGGGACGGAGCCTTTCGGAGGCGGACCGGACGCTGGAGGAGATCTATTTTGTCTCCCCCCAGCGGCGGCGGCTGGCTCTGGAGTGCGCCCAGGCGGGGCTTTCCGCCAAGCGGGCGCTGGAGCCCGGCGAGATCTCCCTCTACGTTGGCATCCCCTTCTGCCCCACCCGCTGCGCCTATTGCAGCTTTGTCAGCAACAGCGTGGAGAAGAGCCTTCACCTGGTGGAGCCCTACCTGGAGGCCCTGCTGGCGGAGGTGGACAGCGCGGCGGAGATGGTCCGGGACCTGGGCCTGCGGGTGAAGTCGCTCTACATGGGCGGCGGTACCCCCACTACCCTCTCGGCGGAGCAGATGGACCGGCTGCTGGGGCGGCTGGGGGAGCGGTTCGATCTGAGCCGCACCGTGGAGCGGACGGTGGAGGCGGGACGGCCCGATACCATCACGGCAAAAAAGCTGGCGGTCCTGAAGAAAAACGGTGTTGATCGGATCAGCGTCAACCCCCAGTCCATGGACGACGCGGTGCTCTCCGCCATCGGGCGCAGGCACGGCGGGGCGGATATCCGCCGGGCCATGGAGCTGGTGGGGGCGGCGGGATTCCCCCATGTCAATATGGACCTCATCGCGGGCCTGCCGGAGGACAGCCCCCAGGGCTTCCAAAAAACCCTGGACGAGGTCATCGCCTTCGGCACGGACAATATCACCGTCCACACCCTCTCCCTCAAAAAGGGGAGCCGGATCACCCTGGAGGGCACCCGGATTCCCACGGTGGAGGAGGTGGGGGAGATGCTGGACTACGCGGACCCGGCCCTGCGGGCGGCGGGCTTCGGGCCCTACTACCTCTACCGGCAGAAGTATATGTCCGGCAGCTTTGAGAATGTGGGCTGGTGCCGCCCCGGGGGAACGGGCTGGTATAATATCTACATCATGGAGGAGCTCCACACCATCCTCAGCCTGGGGGCGGGGGGCTCCACCAAGCTGGTGGACCCGGCGGAAAACCGGATTGAGCGGGTGTTCAACCTGAAATATCCTCTGGAGTACATGCAGCGTCCGGAGAAGATACAGTCCAATCAGGCGGCATTCCGGGCGTTTTATGGGCAGATACGGTCATAGAGACGCGGAAAGGAGCAGAGTATATGTCTTATTCACTCAAGGAGATCAACGAGGCGGTCCGCAGCGACCCCAAGGGCTTTGTGGAGGAGAGCGACGCGGCCTACAACCGGAAGATTGAGAAGGCGGCCCGGCAAATCGCGGACAACCTGTCCAAGAGCCGGATCGTCCTGCTGAGCGGCCCCTCCGGCTCCGGCAAGACTACCACGGCCAAGAAAATTGAGGCCAAGCTCCAGGAGATGGGCATCGCCTCCCACGCCATCGCCATGGACAACTACTTCCAGACGGTGGACCCGGAGACAGTCCCCCGGAACCGGGAGGGGGAGATCGACTACGAGTCCCCCTTCTACCTGGATATGGACCTGCTCAACAGGCACTTCCGGATGCTGGACCGGGGTGAGAAGATCTATATCCCCAAGTTTGAGTTTGCCCGGCAGATGCGCTCCGCCGTCAAGAGCCACCCTCTCCAGCTAGGAAAGGACGAGATCGCCATCTTCGAGGGCATCCACGCCCTCAACGATATCATTGTGGGCAAGAACCTCAACGCCATGCGCGTCTATATCTCCGCCCGGTCCAACGTGCTGGACGAGGAGGGGCGGCTGGCCTTCAAAGGGACCTGGCTGCGGCTGGCCCGGCGGACGGTGCGGGACGCCAAGTTCCGGGCCTGGGAGCCGGAGATCACCGTGAAGATGTGGCCCCGGGTCCGCCGGGGGGAGAAGCTGTATATCTCCCCCTTCAAGGACAACGCCCTGATCCAGTTCGACTCCTCCCTGCCCTACGAGGTGAGCGTAGTCAAGGCCTTCGCCCAGCCCCACTTCGATGAGATGCACCTGAGCCCGGATATGGAGCGCTATGAGGAGATCGCCCACCTGGCGGAGGCATATCCCAAGTTTGAAACACTGGACGAAAAGTACGTCGCCCCGGACTCCCTTATCCGGGAGTTCATCGGCGGCGGAATCTACGACGACTAAAGCCCATATCAACAAAGTTTTCTTTTGATTCTTTTCTTGTACACAAGAAAAGAATGAACAACCTGCAAAGGAGGGTCCCCATGGAGTTGAAGTTCAGCAAAAAATCCTGGAAGCGGGCGGCGGAGCGGGCCCGGGAGGCCGCAGTGGATGCCGCAGGGCTGGCCGTGGCCGCAGCCCGGACAGTGGAGGAAAAAGCGGAGGAGGCCGCCGGCCGCGCCAGGCTCCGGACCGAGGTAAAGGACCTGGAGGAGGAGATCCGCCTCCAGATGCAGGCGGTGGGGGAGCTGGTCTACGCCACCCACACCGGCACGCCCTCCGACAGCGAGGATATCCAGGAGATCCTGGAGTACACCGACGGGCTCTATCAGCGGCTGGCCGGGCGGCGGAGGGCCCTGCGGGAGCTGGAGGGCCTGGCGCGCTTCTGTGTGTGCGGCGAGGAGAACCCGCCGGAAAACAGCTTCTGCCGTGCCTGCGGAAGACCGCTGTGAGGCCGGGTGCGGCAGGCGGGAGAGGAACACATTTTTAGGGTAAGAAGGTATACAATCCCATGTCCAAGGAAAACAAGCAGTCTTTTATGGGCGGCGTCACCGTCCTGGCTATCTCAACCATTCTCGTGAAAATCTGCGGCGCGATTTACAAGATCCCCCTCAACAACATCCTGGGGGAGCAGGGCATCACCTACTTTAACAGCGCCTATAATATCTACACCGTGCTCCTGACCGTAGCCACGGCGGGCCTGCCCCTGGCCCTGAGCAAGCTGGTCAGCGAGGCGGACAGCACCGGGCGCAAAAACCAGATGCGCCGCTGCTTCCAGACCGCTATGGCCCTCTTCCTGGCAATCGGCGCGGCGGGCACGGCGGTTATGCTCCTGTTCACCGAGCGGCTGGCCGCCTGGATGAACAATTCCCTGGCCTACTGGCCCATCAAGGCCCTGGGCGTGTCCGTCATCTGCGTGTCCATCATGTGCGCCTACCGGGGCTATGCCCAGGGGCGGCGGAACATGGTGCCCACCGCCGCCTCCCAGTTCATCGAGTCCTTCTTCAAGCTGCTGGTGGGCCTGCCCCTGGCGTGGTACCTGATCAACCGGGGGTACAGCCTGGACATCGGCGCCGCCGGGGCCATCGTGGGGGTCAGCGCGGGCATCGTGCTGGCTATGATCTACATGGTGCTCCAGCACCTGAGCCACCGCGGGGAGCTGGCCGGCGGCAGCGACATCCCCGAGAGCCGCTGGGTCATCCTCAAGCGCCTGCTGTGGCTGGGCATCCCCATCACCATCGGCCAGGCGGGCATGAGCATCCTCAACATGCTGGACCAGAAAATTATTATGGGCCAGCTCCAGAGCGTGCTGGGCCTGGCGGAGGAGTCGGCGGCGTCCCTGTACGGCCAGTACAGCTTCGGCATGACCCTGTTCAACCTGCCCTCCTCCTTCCTGCCCGCCGTGGCGGTGAGTCTGGTGCCCGCCATCTCCGTGGCGGTGGCCCGGCGGGACCACCCGGAGGTCAACCGCATTGTCTCCGCCTCCTTCCGGATCATCGCCGTGCTGGCTATCCCGGCGGGGGTAGGTCTGTCGGTGCTGGCGGGGCCCATCCTGCGGCTGCTCTACCCCGCCCAGCAGGAGACCGCCGCCGCCGCTACCTACCACCTCCAGTTCCTGGGGATCACCTCCATCTTTGTCTGCGTGATGCTGCTGACCAACTCCATCATGCAGGCCCACGAGAAGGTCCGCCTGCCCATCTACACCATGCTGGTGGGCGGCGCGGCCAAGGTGGCCGTCAACTACCTGCTGGTGGGAAATCCGGATATCAACATCAAGGGCGCGCCCATCGGCACCCTGATCTGCTACGTGCTCATCGCCCTGATGAACCTAGCCCTGGTGTACGGCCTGCTGGAGCACAAGCCCAGCTACCTGGGCATCTTCCTCAAGCCGGCCCTGGCCTCCGCCGCCATGGGGGGAGCCGCCTGGGGCTGTCAGGGGCTGTTCTCCCGCCTGCTGGGGGAGAGCTACATGGCCCAGGGCCTCGCCACCCTGCTGGCCATCGGCGCGGCGGTGGTGGTCTATGGGGTGCTGGTTATCGCCCTGCGGATTATCACCCGGGAGGATCTGAAGCTTATCCCCAAGGGGGAGAAAATCGCCAGAATTCTGCGCATTCGCTGACAGCCTCCGCCGGAACGGCGGGACAGCGACCGAAAAATTTTTCCTTTTCTCCCGATTTGTGGGATAAAAACCTTGCAACTGAGGAAAAAGTATGATAGATTAGTTTCATTCGTCAAGGAGGGGCTGCGGCCCCGTCGAAACCCACCAAAAGTACGAAGGAAAAAGGAGAAAGTTTATGAACAAAGCTGAACTCATCAGCGCCGCCGCCGAGCAGGCCGGTCTGTCCAAGAAGGATACCGAGGCGGTTGTCAACGCCACCCTGGACACCATCGCCAACACCCTGGCCGAGGGGGAGGAGGTCCGCCTGGTCGGCTTCGGCACCTTTGAGGTGAAGAAACGGGAGGCCCGCACCGGACGCAACCCCAAGACCAAGGAGGAGATTAAGATCCCCGCCACCAAGGTCCCCGCCTTTAAGGCGGGCAAGGCGCTGAAGGATGCTGTTTCCCAATAAGGTGCACGAGGAGAGGCGCGGCCTGAGCCGCGCCTTCTTTTTTATCAGAAGACCAAACGGAAAAGGAGGACGCAGTTATGCGGCTGGATAAGTATTTGAAGGTCTCCCGGCTCATCAAGCGCCGGACCGTAGCCAACGAGGCCTGCGACAATGAGCGGGTGACGGTCAACGGGAAAGTTGCCCGGGCCTCCTATGAGGTGAAGGAGGGGGACGTGATCGCCATCCGCTTCGGAGAGCGGACCCTGACGGTGGAGGTGCTGGCCGTCCAGGACAACGTGGGCAAGGCCGGCGCCGATGCCCTCTACCGGGAGGTGTAGAGGGCTGTTTCCCGGGGACGCCGCGGGAAAGGCACCTTGACAACCGGGACAGATACCTATATTATAAGGAAAGAATCCCAAAACCGCGCCCGATGCGCGGAGCGAGGAGGTCCGCCATGCCCGAGCGCATCACCAGCCGCGCCAACCCCGTCTGCACCCACTTCCGGAAGCTGGCCTCCTCCCGGGCCTACCGGGAAAAGACAGGGGAGTTCCTCTGCGACAGCCCCAAGCTCCTGGGGGAGGCCTGCCGGTGGGGCGCGGAGATACGGACCGTCCTCCATACGGCGGACGCGGAGCTGCCGGACCTGGACAGCACCGGTGCGCGGGCGGCGGAGGTCAGCGAGAGCGTCATGGGGGCGGTGAGCCCCATGGAGACCCCCCAGGGCGTGGTGTTCTCCTGTGCACTCCCCCGGTATCCCCTGCCGGAGCGGGCGGCGCCAGGCCGGTATCTGGTGCTGGACGGCATCCAGGACCCCGGCAATGTGGGAACCATCCTGCGGACGGCGGACGCCTTCGACTGCGGCGGGATCTTCCTGCTCCCGGGCTGCGCCGATCTGTATAACCCCAAGACCCTCCGGGCGGCTATGGGGGTCCACTTCCGCCGCCGGCTGTACCCCTGCACCCTGGAGGAGCTGACCGGGCTCCTGGCGGCGGGGCAGGTTCCGCTGTACGCCGCCGCCCTGGGAGCGGATACCATTGATGTCCGGGAGGCGGACCTCTCCAGCGCCGCCGTAGCCATCGGCAGCGAGGGCCGGGGCGTGTCGGAGCAGGTGCTGGCCCGGTGCGAAAAAACGTTGAAAATCCCCATGAGCAGCCGCTGTGAATCCCTCAACGCCGGTGTGGCGGCGGCGGTGCTGCTGTGGGAGGGAT
>JAIEIQ010000100.1 GCA_029065305.1 Oscillospiraceae bacterium | reverse complement strand
CGCTCAGGAGGAGGACTCGGTCTACCGGCTCTACTACGACTTTGTCCAGCCCCTCCCCCGCCTCCAGGGCCACCAGGTCCTGGCTGTCAACCGGGGGGAGCGGGAGGGATTTCTGCGGGTCACGGTGGTCACGGACCGGGACGCCGCCCTGCCCATGCTGCGCCGGGCGGTGGTGAAGCCCGGGACGAGGGCTATGGAGTTCATCAAAGCCGCCGCCGAGGACGCCTACGACCGGCTCATCTACCCCTCCCTGGAGCGGGAGGTCCGCAATACCCTCACGGAGAACGCCAGCGAGGGGGCTATCCACAACTTTGCCCTGAACCTGCGGCCCCTGCTGATGCAGCCGCCGGTGAAGGGCCACGTGACCATGGGCCTGGACCCCGGCTACCGGATGGGGTGCAAGGTGGCGGTGGTGGACGGCACGGGGAAGGTACTGGACACCGCCGTGGTCTACCCCACCCACGGGGAGCGGCAGAAAAAAGCCTGCATCGACACCCTCGCCCGGCTCATCCGCCGCCACGGCGTCACCCATATCGCCATCGGCAACGGCACCGCCTCCCGGGAGACGGAGCAGATGACGGCGGAGCTCATCCGGGAGGTGGGCGGCGGGGTCAGCTATATGATGGTCAGCGAGGCCGGGGCCTCGGTGTACTCCGCGTCCAAGCTGGCCTCGGAGGAGTTCCCGGAGTACGATGTGAATCTGCGCTCGGCGGTGTCCATCGCCCGGCGGCTCCAGGACCCCCTGGCGGAGCTGGTGAAGATTGATCCAAAGGCCATCGGCGTGGGCCAGTACCAGCACGACATGCCCCCCAAGCGCCTGGACGAGGCCCTGGGGAACGTGGTGGAGGACTGCGTCAACTCCGTGGGGGTGGATGTGAACACCGCCTCCCCGTCCCTGCTCCAGCGGGTGGCGGGGCTGACGGCGGCTACGGCCAAGAACGTGGTGAAGTACCGGGAGGAGAACGGGCCCTTTACCTCCCGCAGGCAGTTCTTGAAGGTCCCCAAGCTGGGGCCCAAGGCCTTTGAGCAGTGCGCCGGGTTTTTGCGGGTGCCGGAGAGCAAAACCGCCCTGGACAACACAGCGGTCCACCCGGAGAGCTACCGGGCGGCGGAAACGCTGCTGGCGCTGACGGGCCACGGGCTGACGGACATCGGAAATCTGGGGGATCTGGACGGCCGGATTGCCGCCGCCGGGGCGGAAAAGCTGGCGGAGGAGTGCGGCGTCGGAGTACCCACCCTGCTGGACGTGGCCAAGGAGCTCCAGAAGCCGGGCCGGGACCCCCGGGACGAGCTGCCGCCGCCGGTTCTGCGCACGGACGTGCTGGAGCTGAAGGATCTGAAGCCCGGGATGATTCTGACGGGGACGGTGCGCAACGTCATCGACTTCGGCGTGTTCGTGGACATCGGGGTCCACCAGGACGGGCTGGTCCACATCTCCCAGATCAGCCGGGGGAGGTTTTTGAAGCACCCCTCCGAGGCTGTGTCCGTTGGGGATGTGGTCAAGGTCTCGGTGCTGGAGGTGGACGAGAAGAAGAAGCGGATTTCCCTCTCCATGAGGGACGCGCGGTAGCGCGGGGGATGTTCCCGCGTTTTGGCCGCGTCCCGCCCTTCGACACCCATTGCGCGGCGGGAAAAAATCTGCTATAATACCTCCTAACCGTGAAGGAAAGGATGCGAATGCCATGAGCGACAGGAACGAGGAGCGCAACGAGAGCCGTCCGGCGGACGGGGAAGCGGTGATGATATACTTCAACCCGGAGCTGCTCCAGACGTTGGCGGACAAGTCGGCGGAGCGGCGGCGGAACTTTGAGGAGCTGCGCGCCTGCGCCGAGGACGGGGATCTGGACGCGGCCTACCGCCTGGGGCGGGCCTACGCCGCCGGCAATGACGGGGCCCCCAAGGACGAGGACGCCGCCTTCCACTGGTACAAGCGGGCCGCAGCGGGGGACCACATCGCCGCCCAGTTCGCCCTGGGCCAGTGCTATGCCCGGGGTACCGGCACGGAGAAGGATGTGAACCGGGCGGTGGAGCTGTTTACCGAGACGGCGGAGCAGGGCTACGCCCCGGCCCTCTGCGAGCTGGGTCTGTGCTATGAGCTGGGCCAGGGGGTGGAGATGGACAAGCTCCGGGCCGCAGACCTCTACCGGGAGGCGGCGGACCAGGACTACGCCCCGGCCCAGTGCAACCTGGGCTTCTTCTACTACCACGGCATCGGCCTGGAGGAGAACGACAACGAAGCCGCCGCCTGGTTTGCCAAGGCCGCCGGACAGGAGTACCCCCGGGCCCAGCTGCTGCTGGGGGAGTGCTATGAGAACGGCTACGGCGTGGAGAAGGACGAAAAGAGGGCGGTGGAGCTCTACCGCGCCGCCCACGAGCAGGACTACGATGCCGGCACCTGTGCCCTGGGGGTGTGCTACGACCGGGGCATCGGCGTGGAGAAGGACGAGGAGGAGGCCGCGCGGCTCTACCTGAAGGCCGCAGGGGAGGGCTATCCCCGGGGCCGGTACTTAGCGGGCCAGTGCTACGAGTACGGCCACGGCGTGGAGAAGGACGAGGGGAAGGCGGAGGAGCAGTACCGCCTGGCCCACGAGGCGGGGTACGCCCCGGGCACCTGCGCTCTGGGGCTGTGCTACGAGGTGGGCATCGGCGTGGAGGAGGACAAGGCCCGGGCGGTGGAGCTCTACCGGGAGGCGGCGGAGCAGGACCACGCCCCGGCCCAGTGCAACCTGGGCTACTGCTACTACCAGGGCATCGGCACGGAGGAGGATGACGGCCAGGCGGCTTACTGGTTCAGCCGCGCGGCGGAGCAGGGCTATCCCCGGGCCCTGGATCTGCTGGGGGAGTGCTATGAGCACGGCTACGGCGTAGAGCGGGACGACGAGAAGGCGGCGAAGCTCTACCGCGTCTCCCACGAGAAGGGCCACGCCCCGGGCACCTGCGCCCTGGGGCTGTGCTACGAGCTGGGCTGCGGGGTGGAGATGGACAAGGCGAGGGCCGTGGAGCTCTACCGGGAGGCGGCGGAGGCCGGGGACGTGCGGGCCCAGTGCAATCTGGGCTACTGCTGCTACCAGGGCATCGGCACGGAGGAGGACGACGCCGAAGCGGCCCGCTGGTTCGCCAAGGCGGCGGAGCGGGGCTATCCCCGGGCCCAGTATCTGCTGGGCCAGTGCTGTGAGTACGGCTACGGCGTGG
>JAIEIQ010000010.1 GCA_029065305.1 Oscillospiraceae bacterium | reverse complement strand
TGACGCCCCAGGGCTTCTCGCCGGGGTGGAACTCGCAGCCGAACTTGTCGGCGTAATCCTTGACCTTGTTGCGGCCGGAGTTGCGCATGGTCACCAGGTAGTCCACCTTCTCCATGGAGGAGGACACGCCCTCGGGATCGTAGATATAGCCGTCGGGACCGGACAGGGTCACGACCTTGGCGCCCAGGTGGTGGGCCTTCTTGCAGATGCCCCAGGTCACATTGCCGAAGCCGGCGCAGGCGATGGTCTTGCCCTTGACGGACTCGCCCTCGTGCTCCAGAACCTCCTGGAGGTAGTACATGGCGCCGTAGCCGGTGGCCTCGGGCCGGGTCAGGGAGCCGCCGTAGCTGAAGCCCTTGCCGGTGAGCACGCCGTTCTCCCACACGCCCTTCAGGCGGCGGTACTGGCCGTACAGGTAGCCGATCTCGCGGCCGCCCACGCCCATGTCGCCGGCGGGCACGTCGATGTCGGGCCCGATGTAGCGGTAGAGAGCGGTCATGAAGCTCTGGCAGAAGCGCATGATCTCCGCGTCGGACTTGCCGGCGGGATCGAAGTCGCTGCCGCCCTTGCCGCCGCCGATGGGCAGGCCGGTGAGGCTGTTTTTGAAGATCTGCTCAAAGCCCAGGAACTTAATGATGCCGGGATAGACGTTGGGCTGGAAGCGCAGACCGCCCTTGTAGGGGCCGATAGCGCCGTTAAACTGGCAGCGGTAACCGATATTGGTGTGATAATTGCCGTTGTCGTCCATCCACACCACCCGGAAGGTGAACATCCGCTCGGGCTCCACCATGCGGTTGAGCAGGTCGGCCTTCTCGTACTCGGGGTGTTTGTCCACCATGGGGGCGATAGAGGTGAGGACCTCCTCGACGGTCTGCACGAACTCGGGCTCATTGCCGTGCTTCTTCTTCACATTCTCGATTACGCTGGCCACATAAGCATTCATAATGGTCAATCCTCCTCATAAAATTCCTGTTCAGAGCAGGCAGGAATACAGCCCCGCCTATCTCCGGTTGACTTCATACTAACACCAAGCCCCCAAAAAGGCAATAACCATTTTCTCGAATTCCATTGTGGAATATGTGGAACTTTCCTGTCGAAATTTGTGCACTTTGCCGCATATTTTTTCGACATACCCGGGGTATAACCGGAAAGTCCATTTTTTCCCGGCTTCTCTTGACTTTTCCGGTACGAATCGTATAATAAAAAAGGGCTGTGGTGCCGCGCCTGATTCCGGGCGTCCGCCGGCTGCGGCGTCCACCCATATCACCCACAATTAAGGAGGAGCTAAATGACGCATACAATGAAGGTTGCCGGCCTGGAGCGGGATTTGCCCCTGTGTAAGGTCAGCGACGATCTCTACATCGGCGCGTTTGTCATGTTCGGCGACGCGGAGCTGACGGTGGCCTGCGCCAAGGCGCTGCTGGAGGCCGTCCCGGCGGACAGCTACGACTACATGCTTACCGCCGAGGCCAAGAGCATCCCGCTTATCCACGAGATGGCCCGGCAGTCCGGGGCCAAGAAATATTTCATCGCCCGGAAGGGGTCCAAGGTCTACATGCCCGACCCCATCCACGTCTCCGTCCGCTCCATCACCACCCTGCGCCAACAGGACCTGTTTCTGGGGGCCGATGACTGCGCGGAGATGAAGGGCAAGCGTATTCTCATCGTGGACGACGTGATCTCCACCGGCGAGAGCCTCCACGCCCTGGAGGAGCTGGTCAAGACCGCCGGGGGCATCGTCACCGGCAAGGCCGCCGTGCTGGCCGAGGGCGACGCCCTGGGCCGGGAGGATATCACCTGCCTGGCCCCTCTGCCGCTGTTCAACCCCGACGGGACCGTCAAGAAGTAGGAAACGGTATCCCGCTGAACGTGGTTTAACCGGGTTTTCTGCTGTTCTGCGGCGTTAAATGTCATTGCGAATTGAAAAATGAGAGGATAAAAAGGAAGGGTATACCCATGAAAGCAAAGAAATTAAAGAGCTGGTTCATCCGCTGTGTATGTACGGCTTTTGCCCTCATACTGTGCATCCAGTCTTTTGGAGGCTCTGCCAGCGCGTCAAACACCGTCACTTTCAGCGAAGAGGAAACGGCGTTTATCAACGCTGTCGAGAACAGCGCTTCCGCCGGCAAAATCAACCACTGGGGGGCATGGAACAACGCCATAAGCCTTCAAAGCCAGGGGAATTATCAAGGGGCCATCGCGGACTACCGGAAGACGGCGCCCTATTTCAAAAATGAGGGCTCGACAAACATGGCCCTGCTGTTCCAGCATTTGGGAGAGTGCTACGTCGCTTTGAGCGATTACCGCAGCGGGGCGATCTGCTACAAACGCAGCTCCTACTACTGGTCTCTCGTTCAAGGGCAGGAGGAAACAGCCAGATATTACAGCAACATTGCCAAAAGCTTGGAGACCGATGTGCGCCTGTATCTGAAAACGACGGACGCGCGCTTCAATAAAACCAAGTTCTTCGGGGCTCCCAATGAAAATCAGAACGGCATTCTTTTGGGAACCACCTATAATTCGGATACATCCGCCCTTACCGGAGTCAAGCATGCCCTTGAGCTTCAGTATTTTAATTACGGCACAGACTTGAAGAAATACGAGGACTTCTTCAAAACAGCCAAGGAAACCAACACGATGCTGCAGATCGCGCTTCAGCCCACAAGCGGCTTGAGCTCCGTCCAAAACGACAGTTATCTCGTTGAACAGGCCAAGTACCTCCAGAGCACAGGCTGCCGCATCCTGCTCCGTTTCGCCAACGAAATGAACGATCAGACCTGCCCGTGGTATACTGCGGATTATAACCAATATATCGAAAAGTTCAGAATCGTTTCCCAGGTATTCAAAACCTACGCCCCCTCTGTCGGGATTGTCTGGGCCCCGAATTTCTATCCCGACGATACAATTGATTTGTACTATCCCGGCGATGAATATGTGGATTATGTGGGCCTGAGCGTTTACAAGGAGTATGTTCCCGAAACCGACCCCCTGGGCCAAGGCGTGGACCGCGGACGGTGGAGCAATGTTCTTGACAGGGTTTATGATACCTACGGCAGCCGCAAGCCCATCATCGTTTCGGAGAGCGGATGCAGCTATTTCAGCGTGAAAACGCAGACGGACATAACCGACTTTGCCGTGAAGCAGATGAAGGACTATTACACCTACCTTCCCATCAAGTATCCCAATCTTAAAATAGCGGTTCTTTTCGATAAGGAGGACGCCGGCGGCCGGAAGTTCCTGCTCTCCCGCAACAGCGCTGTTCTGGAAGCCTATAAGAGCGGCATAACAAGCTCTCCCCGCTTTATTTCCAATCCGTCCTCCCAGCCCCCCGCGGTGTATTACAGCGAGCTTGAAAACTGGTATACCGTGCCCGCAGCCAAGGTAGAGCTTTGCAGCTACATCTCCGAGCCGCTGAATCAGGTGGACTATGTCGTCTACACAGTCAACGGCGTTCCTACCGCTTCGTACAGCATCCCCTACACAGTGTCCGCGGACTTCAGTGCGCAGGCTGGGCAGACAGTCACCGTAAATGTTCAGGCGTTCAGGAACGATATGGTTGTTTCTCAGGAGACCTTCTACCTCCAGGTCACACAGTAAGGCTCTGTATTTCCAAGGAGCTAAGAGCCGGGGTATCGGGGATCCTTTCCCAAAACCTGGAGGTTTTCGGCTGCGCCGGCCGGAGAGGCCAGATTGATAAGTGCATTTACTGGACAAAATCGTCTATTCCTATTTCTCCGGAGGCTGGATACAATAGAAACATAAGTGGAAGGAACCCACAAAACTTTTTGGAAAAGGAGAAACGGTACTATGTCTATTTTGGTTTGCGGCGGCGCGGGCTATATCGGAAGCCACACCTGTGTGGAGTTGATGGAGGCGGGCTACGACATCGTGGTGGCGGACAACCTCTACAACGCCAGCGAGGAGGCCCTGCGCCGGGTGGAGAGAATCACCGGCAGGAAGGTGCCCTTCATCAAGACGGAGCTGTGCCATGAGGACGAGGTGGAGGCCCTCTTCGCCCAGCACCCGGATATCGATGCGGTGATCCACTTCGCCGGGCTCAAGGCCGTGGGCGAGAGCGTGGCCAAGCCCCTGGAGTACTACTCCAACAACCTCATCAGCACCCTCTACCTACTCTCCGCCATGCGCCGCCACGGAGTGAGAAACTTTGTCTTCTCCTCCTCCGCCACGGTCTACGGCGATCCCGCCACCGTGCCCATCCGGGAGGACTTCCCCACCGGCGGCACCACCAACCCCTACGGCACCAGCAAGCTCTTCCAGGAGAAGATGCTCATGGATATCTGCGCCGCCGACCCCACCTTGAATGTGGCCCTGCTGCGCTACTTCAACCCCATCGGGGCCCACGAGAGCGGCCTCATCGGCGAGGACCCCAACGGCATCCCCAACAACCTGGTGCCCTATATCGCCAAGGTGGCCGTGGGCCAGCTGGAGAAGCTCCACGTCTACGGCGACGACTACAACACCCCCGACGGCACCGGCGTGCGGGACTATATCCATGTGGTGGATCTGGCCAAGGGCCATGTGGCGGCGCTGAAGAAGCTGGATACCAACTGCGGCCTCTTTGTCTGCAATCTGGGCACCGGCAAGGGCTACAGTGTTCTGGATGTGCTCCAAGCCTATGAGAAGGCCTGCGGCAAGACCCTGCCCTACGTGGTGGATCCCCGCCGCCCCGGCGACATCGCCACCTGCTACGCCGACCCCGTCAAGGCCCGGGAGGAGCTGGGCTGGGAGGCCAAGTACGGCATCGAGGAGATGTGCGCCTCCTCCTGGAAGTGGCAGTCCACCAATCCCAACGGCTACAAGGGGTAATTAAAAGAATCGGGAAAACGGAGAGGAGAAGGAGAGCATGGAACAGAAGATACCTGCGGCGGAGGATCGCCTGTCCGAGGCTTTGGCCGCTTTTGACTTCGGGGCCCCTGTGGTGGGGGCCGTCCGGTATGGCGAGGGCCACATCAACGACACATTCTGCGTCCACACCCAGCCGGCGGACCGGCCCTGCCGCCGCTTCATCCTCCAGCGGATGAGCCCCGCCGCCTTCAAGCGGCCGGACCAGCTGATGGAGAACATCACCGGCGTGACGGACTACCTGGGCCGGCAGATCGCGGACAGCGGCGGGGATCGGAGCCGGGAGGCCCTGGAGGTGCTGCGGCCTCGGGAGGGGGGCAGCTACTTCACCGACGGGGGCGGCTTCGCCTGGCGGGTCTACCCCTATGTGGAGGGCACCATCTGCTGCCAGCGGGCGGAGACGCCGGAGCTGTTTGCCGCCTCGGGCCGGGCCTTCGGGCGGTTCCAGCGGCTCTTGCAGGGCTATCCCGCCGGGACGCTCCATGAGACGATTCCCCACTTCCACGACACCGAGGACCGGCTGGCTAAGCTGAAAACCGCGATTGCGGAGGATCCACTGGGCCGGGCCAAGGACTGCGGGAAGGAGATCGACTTCGCCCTGGCCCGGGAGAAGGACTGCTCCGAGGCCCTGAACGCCCTGCGGGCGGGGGTGCTGCCCCTGCGGGTGACCCACAACGACACCAAGCTCAACAACGTCCTGCTGGACGAGAAGACCGGGGTGGGGCTGTGCATCATCGATCTGGATACGGTGATGCCCGGGCTGTCCATCAACGACTTTGGCGACTCCATCCGCTTCGGGGCCAACCACAGCGCCGAGGATGAGCGGGATTTGAGCAAGGTCAATTTGGATGTAGATCTCTTCGCCGTGTACACAAACGCGTTTCTGGAGGGGGCCGGCGGCACCCTGACCCAGGCGGAGATCGACTACCTCCCCTGGGGGGCCAAGCTGATGACCCTGGAGTGCGGCATCCGGTTTCTGACGGACTACCTGGTGGGGGACACCTACTTCCATATCAGCCGGGAGGGCCAGAACCTGGACCGCTGCCGGACCCAGTTCAAGCTGGTGGCGGACATGGAGTCCCACTGGGACGAGCTGAATGCGATTGTCAAAAAGGCGGGTACCCAGGCCCTTTGAGGTGAGATCAACGCGATCGTTGACCGCTATCAAAGTATGGTGTACGGTTTTGCCCTGGACCGGACCGCCCTGCGGGAGAAGCTGGCCGGGCCGCTGAAAAACCGGTGTCCTGGTGGAGCTGCCCGGGGCGTATGTGGAGGAGGACGCTGCGTCCGCCAACTCCGGGGGCTATGTCCATATTCCAGCCCTGGCGGGTGCGGCCAATGCCGGGCCTATTGTTCCCACCGAATAACCCCTTCCCGCCTGGGACAAGGGAAACATGCTGACGGGATAGAGTGGCCGTCCCAACAGGACGGCCACTGCTGCCATATGTCGGACGGCCATCTTGCATTTGGCGGGAAAGTCTGTTATACTTCCTCTTGTGCCGCGACAGCGGCAGAACTGGAAACACAGGAGGAATCTGCCATGACTTATACCTACATCCCCAAGGGCGTCTGTTCCAGCCGCATCGACCTGGAGCTGGAGGGGGATACCATCCAATCCGTCAGCTTTACCGGCGGGTGCAACGGGAACCTCAAGGGAATCTGCCGTCTGGTCCAGGGCATGACGGCCCAGGAGGCGGTGGAGAAGCTTCAGGTCATCCAGTGCGGCGGCAAGCCCACCAGCTGCCCCGACCAGCTTTCCCGGGCTCTGAC
>JAIEIQ010000001.1 GCA_029065305.1 Oscillospiraceae bacterium | reverse complement strand
CAGTAGGAGCAGAAGTTGTTGCACCCGTACATGATGGAGACCCAGGCCTTCACCCCGCTCTCCCGGACCACCGGCAGGCCCTCGGCAATGGATCCGGCCTCATCGGCGATGGAGAACACCCGCTCCCGCCGGGTGCAGACCTGGTGAAGCAGCTCCGGGAACTTCCACAGAGCCTGGGGGCCGAAGACCAGGTCCACGTGGCGGTAGGAGGCCCGGAGCTTCGCCGCCGCTGTCTCCTGCTGGGCCATGCAGCCGCACAGGCAGATGACCGCGTCCGGGTTGTGCTCCTTGACGTGGATCAGCTGGCCCACCACGCCGAAGACCTTCTTCTCCGCGTTCTCCCGAATGGCGCAGGTGTTGATGACAATCACCGCCGCCCGGAAGGGGTCTTCGGTGAAGCCGAAGCCCATCTCCCGGAGCATCCCCATCAGCCGCTGGCTGTCGGCCACGTTCTGCTGGCACCCGTAGGTCTGTATATTGGCCAGAAGGGGCCCGCGCCCCTCCAGCAGCTCTTTGATCTCCCCGCAGAAGCGGAGCTGGGCCGCGATATCCGCCGGATCAATCCGCCGGGCCGCTCTCTCGTCTGTCATAGCATTCTCCTGTCGTAGGTTGGCAATAATAGTACAGTATAGCATTTTGGAGGGCGGTCCGTCAAATGAATTTTTGTATAACCTGCCCCTTGCGGCAAGTCCGAAATCGTACTATACTGTGAGTACGAAATCGGACTAAGGAGGCCTGCGCCATGCCGCTCTCGCCGGAGATGAGACACTGCAACCGCTTGTACAAGGAGATGGAGGACCTCTACCGGGAGGCGGACCGGTGGGCCGGACTGTCGGACAGCGCCTTTGTGATCCTCTACCAGCTGCTGGACATGGGGGACGGGTGCCTCCAGCGGGATATCTGCTCGGCGTCGTTTCGCAGCAAGCAGACGGTGAACTCCTCCATCCGCGCCCTGGAGAAGCAGGGGATTATCCGCCTGCGTCCCGGGCGGGGCCGGGAGGTGCACCTCCATCTCACGGAGAAGGGGCGGATGCTGGCGGAGGAAAGGATCCTGCCGGTCATGGAGGAGGAGAACCAGTCCCTGGCGGAGCTGGGGGCGGACGCGGCGCGGCTGATCGCCCTCCAGCAGCGGCACCTGGAGATCTTCCGGCGGCGGATCCGGGCGCTGACGGCGGGGCCGTCCGATGGGGCATAACCATCTACAAGGAGTATTTTTTTGTATGAAAATTCAGCTTTCTGAACACTTTACCTATCCAAAGCTGCTGCGCTTTGTGTTTCCGTCGGTGGTGATGATGATCTTTACCTCCATCTACGGCGTGGTGGACGGGCTGTTTATCTCCAACTTCGTGGGAAAGACCGCCTTTGCCGCCGTCAACCTCATCTACCCCTATCTGATGCTGCTGGGGTGTCTGGGGTTCGTGGTGGGCACCGGGGGCAGCGCCCTGGTGTCCAAAACCATGGGCGAGGGGGACAGCCGCCGGGCCAACCAGTATTTCTCCATGCTCGTCTGGGTGACGGCCATTGCCGGGATCGCCGTGTCGGCGGCGGGGTTTCTCACCCTGCGGCCGGTGTCCATCCTCCTGGGGGCCCAGGGGGATATGGTGGACCAGTGCGTGCTCTACGGCGGGATCATCATGTCCGCCCAGACCGCCTTTATCCTCCAGAACGCCTTCCAGAGCTTCTTTGTCACGGCGGAGCGGCCCCAGCTGGGGCTGGCGGTGTCGGTTGCCGCCGGGGTGACGAATATCGTCCTGGACGCCCTGCTTGTGGGGGTGTTCCGCTGGGGGCTGGCGGGCGCGGCGGCGGCTACCGCCCTCAGCGAGGTGGTGGGCGGCGTGGTTCCCCTGATCTACTTTCTCTGCCCCAACAGCACCCGCCTGCGGCTGACAAAGGCCCGGGTGGATGTCCGGGCGCTCTGGCGGGTGCTGACCAACGGGTCCTCGGAGCTGATGACCAATGTGTCCATGTCCCTGGTGAACATGCTCTACAACCTCCAGCTGGTGCGTCTGGCGGGGGAGGACGGCATCGCGGCCTACGGCGTGATTATGTACGTCAACTTCGTCTTTGCCGCCATCTTCCTGGGCTACGCCGTGGGCAGCGCGCCCATCATCAGCTACCACTACGGCGCGGAGCACCACGGCGAGCTGAAAAACCTCCTGGGAAAGAGCCTGCGGCTGGTGGCCGCTGCCGGGACGGCCATGCTGGTCATCGCCTATACCGCCGCGCCGGCGCTGTCCGGGGTGTTCGTGGGCTATGACCAGGGCCTGCGGGAGATGACCCGCCGGGCGATTCAGCTCTACGCCGTCTCCTATCTGCTGGCGGGGTTCAACATCTTCGCCTCCTCCTTCTTCACCGCCCTCAACGACGGGCCAGTGTCGGCGGCTCTCGCCTTTCTGCGGACTCTGGTGTTCCAGACCTCGGCGGTATTGCTCCTGCCCCTGGTGCTGGAGTTGGACGGGGTGTGGCTGGCTATTACCGTGGCCGAGGCCCTGGCTCTGGCGGTGTCCGTGGGGTTTCTGGTGGGGAAGCGGAAGATTTATCACTACGCGTAAATTTTTCAGGGCCGCTGGGAACAGCGGCCTTTCTTTTTGTTGCGGTTTTTGTCAAACCGTGGTAAAATAGCTGTGCTGCCCCACCCCATACTGGCAACAGAAAGGGGGTGAGTGATATGGTGCACCTGATGGATCTCTTGGTGTCGGTTGTGGCAAACGTGGCTGCCTACTGCGTTTGCAAATGGCTTGACCGGCATGCGTAAGGGACAGCAGGCCTGAAGGCAAAAGGAACCCCGGAGAGCCACCACTCTCCGGGGTTCTGCCTTTGTTGTGAGCGATATGGTATCTGCTCGATCTCTTAGCTGTGCCTATTATACCACAGCTCCCCTAGCATATGCAAGAGGAAAAAGAAAAATTCATTTCCGAAAATTCATTTTCGCTCGGTTTCGCAGCTACAGCGGCTTCCCCGCCAGCACCTCCCGGTAGTCCTTCAGGTTCTCCGCCAGCAGGGCCGGGGTGTCCAGACCGTAGGGGCACTTGGCGGAGCACTGGCCGCAGTGGAGGCAGCTGTCGATCTTTGCCATCTCCGCCTGCCAGTAGTCGTTGGTCCAGGCCTGGGTGGGGGCCCGGCGGATCATCAGGCTCATGCGGGCGCACTGGTTGATTTGGATCTCCTGGGGGCAGGGCATACAGTACCCGCAGCCCCGGCAGAAGCTCCCCGCCAGCTCTTTGCGGTCCTTTTCGATAAGGGCCTTGATTTCATCGGTCATGGCCGGGGGATCATCCTGGTAGGACAGGAATTCCTCCAGCTCGTGGGGACGCTGGACGCCCCAGATGGGCAGCACGTTGTCAAACTGGGCTAAGTAGGCGTAGGCGGCGGCGGAGTTGTTAATGGTGCCGCCGGCCAGGGCTTTCATGGCGATAAAGCCCATGTTTTTCTCCTTACAGCCCTGAACCAGCTTCAGCTCCTTCTCCGTGGCCAAGTAGCTGAAGGGGAATTGCAGCGTCTCGTACAGGCCGGAGGCGATGGCCTCCTCCGCCACGCCCAGGCGGTGGTTGGTGATGCCGATGTGGCGGATTTTGCCCTGGTCCCTGGCCTCCAGCATGGCCTCATAGAGGCCCGTGCCGTCGCCGGGCTTGGGGCAGAAGTCCGGGTTGTGGAACTGGAGCAGGTCCACGTAGTCCGTGCCCAGCTTGGACAGGGAGGTGTGCAGGTCCTCCCAGAACGCCTCCACGGTGAAGCGGGGAACCTTGGTGGCGATGAAGATCTTCTCCCGCATACCAGCAAAGGCCGCGCCCACCTTCTCCTCGCTGTCGGTGTAGGAGCGGGCGGTATCAAAGAAGCGGATACCCCCCTCGTAGGCCCGGCGGAGCAGCGCCACGGCCTCCTCCTTGGTGATCCGCTGGATGGGCAGCGCGCCGAAGCCGTTTTTCGGGACGGTGATGTTGGTGGAGCCCAGGGTTACGGTGGCCATAAGCGTTTTCCTCCTGTATTTTGTATGATTTGAATCCATTATAACAGGGACTGGCAAAAAAGCAAGACATTCAAGAGGAATTCCCGCCCCTATTCAAAGAGCGAGATTGGTTATCCTTATGAGTCCTCGTTTTTCGCGGCGCGCCGCGTACTCCAAAAGATTGCGGGCCCCGCTGGACGGATGGCACACGTAGGCAATCAGATACGCACTGCGGTTTATCATGTATTGATTCGCCCGTACAATAGCTGCCCGTCTGGGAACACGCTCCATCCCCTCCGGATAAAAGCTCCCATCAAAGCCCGGCAATTCGGGCACAATCCGCTCACTGGGGTGATATGCCAGGAGACGAAAAAGTGTCACCGCTGGGTGGCTCTTTTTTATGTGGATTACTGCCTGTGCCGCTCGACCTCCGAAACGATGGAGGGCAATAGATTTTCCGGAGCATCCCCGTGACCTATAAAAAAGCAGGTTTTCATTGCCGCAAACAACTCCTTTAACAAATATCGTTCTATTAACATTACTATTATAATTCTAATAACATGTTTAAGTCAATGCCACCATTACATAAACTAATGCTAAAAGGTGGTGTTGACCGTATGACCAAGAAGGAGTTGGACGTACTCATTGGCATGAATATTAAGAGAGAGCGGGAAAAGGTCGGGTTGACACAGGAGCGTTTTTCGGAGATGATTGGATGCGGCCCCAAAAATCTATCCGCTGTTGAGCGGGGTGTCGTGGGGATTTCGCTGTCCACACTGCGGCGAATCTGCCGGACACTTTCCATCTCCTCTGACCAGATCCTTTTTGGCGAGACAGAAAAGGGAGATGCCCAGGCACTGGCCTCCCGGCTGGAGAATCTATCTCCGCGGCAGCTGGAGCTTGTCAGTGAGGCGATTTATAAGTTGATGGAAGCATTCATGCTGTCAGGGGCATAAAAAATGGGCACTCCGTTTTGGGGTGCTCATTTCACTTTATTTCTTCAAAAAAGAGGGCCATACATGACAAAATATTGTCGATATTGCAGGTTGAAAACCGGGTATAATTGTACTACAATAGGCAAGTTGAATTTTGACCTGTAAAGAGAGGTTTTTATATGAGGAACGAAAAGCTGCGCAATGTGGCCATTATCGCCCACGTGGACCACGGCAAGACCACCCTGGTGGACGAGATGCTCAAGCAGGGCGGCGTCTACCGGGAAAACCAGGAGGTGGTGGACCGGGTCATGGACTCCGGCGACCTGGAGCGGGAGCGGGGGATCACCATCCTGGCGAAGAACACCGCCATTCAGTACGGGGATACCAAGATCAACATTGTGGACACCCCGGGCCACGCCGACTTCGGCGGCGAGGTGGAGCGGATTCTGAAGATGGTCAACGGCGTTATCCTTCTGGTGGACGCCGCCGAGGGCCCCATGCCCCAGACCCGCTTCGTGCTCTCCAAGGCCCTGGAGCTGGGCCACCGGGTGATTGTGGTGGTCAACAAGATCGACCGGCCCGACCAGCGGATCCACGAGGTCATCGACGAGTGCCTGGAGCTGCTGATGGACCTGGACGCCACCGACGAGCAGCTGGACAGCCCCATGCTCTTCTGCTCCGCCCGGAAGGGCATCTGCGCCTACCACCCCGAGGATCCTCCGGGGGATCTCAAGCCCCTCTTCGACACCATCCTCAACTATATCCCCGCACCGGAGGCGGACACCGAGGCCCCCTTCCAGATGCTGGTCAGCTCCATCGACTACAATGAGTTTGTGGGCCGCATCGCCGTGGGGCGGATTGAGCGGGGCACCATCAAGCAGAACCAGGAGATCGCCGTCTGCAACTACCACGCCCCCGACGCCCCCGCCAAAAAGGCCAAGGCCGTGAGTATCTATGAGTTTGACGGCCTGGCCAAGAAGCCGGTGGCCGAGTCCTCCGCCGGGAATATCATCGCCATGAGCGGCATCGGGGATATCACCATCGGTGACACCATCTGCGCCGCCGCCAGCCCCGAGCCCCTGCCCTTTGTGTAGA